>MTKS01000013.1 GCA_004028495.1 Candidatus Electrothrix marina | reverse complement strand
TCCCGTGACCAGATACAATAAGGCCATTCGGACCGCAACACCGTTGGTCACCTGATCCAGTATGACCGACTGCGGACCGTCTGCTACATCCGGCATGAGCTCAATCCCTCGGTTAATCGGACCGGGATGCATAATTAGGGCATCAGGGCGTGCCCACGAAGCAACTTTGGCTGTAACGCCATAGACTGTCGCATATTCACGTAAAGACGGGAGTAAGGGGTCATTCTGCCGTTCTTTTTGGATGCGCAGGGTCATAACAACATCTGCATCCTCCACGGCTTCTTTCATACTGGAGCAGACTGTTACGCCCAGTTCTTGTAAGCCTGGGGGGATTAAGGTTCCGGGCCCATACACAAAAACCTCCGATCCCATACGAAGAAAACCGAGTATATCGGAGTGGGCCACCCGGCTGTGAAGAATATCACCGATGATGGTGATTTTTAAGTCATTCAGCCTTTTTTTATGCTCATGTACCGTCATCATGTCCAGCAAGCCCTGCGAAGGGTGCTCATGCGTACCGTCGCCTGCGTTGATGACCGCTGCATTGACGTATTGACTGAGCATGTGGGGTGCGCCGGAAAAAGAATGGCGAAGAATAATAATATCAGGGTTCATGGCCGAGATATTACGAGCTGTATCGATAAGGGTTTCACCCTTGGTCGTGGAGCTGGTGGAGGCGGAAATATTAAAAGTGTCCGCGCTCATTCGCTTTGCGGCGATTTCAAAAGAAAGACGGGTGCGGGTGGAAGGCTCAAAAAAAAGATTGATAATGGTGTTGCCTCGGAGGGTCGGCACCTTTTTTATGGGACGAGCTGAAATCTCCTTGAATGATTCCGCTGTGGTTAGAATATAATCGATATCATCGGCTGACAGGTGTTCGATGTCAAGGATATGCCGATGTGAAAAAAAATAGCCGGTAGTCATAATTAAACCAGTTCAGAGTAAAGTAAATCTACGGGCTGCGCAGGATAGGTGTCAGCCTAGACACGCTGCTTATCTTTGCAATAATCATCCGATGATGGCAAGAGGAAAATAGCCACGAATAAAGAGAGCACATATTAATGGAGGATGTCGCCGATCCTGCTCCAGCGGACAGAGGAAAAACGATCACGGGAAAGGAGGGGCTTTTTAACATCCCACGACCAGTAAATGATGAAAGCCCTGCCGCGAACGGCCTCAAGGTTGACAAATCCCCAGAATCTACTGTCATAGGAGTTGTCTCGATTATCTCCCATGACGAAAATATGCCCGTCCGGCACAGTGATCGGGCCGAAATTATCACGCGGTCCTTCAGACGGAGGGAGGATATTCGTGTCTCTGAATTCTCCATAGTGATCTTTAGGTGATGCACCGTTAATAAAGACTTTTTTATCCTTTATTTCTACAGTGTCGCCGGCAGTGGCGACGACTCGTTTGATATAATCCAGCTTTGGATCTTTCGGGTACTTAAAGACGACAATATCTCCTCGCTTAGGCGATTTTATCGGTATCAGTACAGAGCCGGAAAACGGATTTTTAATCCCGTAAATAAATTTGCTCACCAAAATATGATCGCCGATTAATAAGGTTTCTAACATAGAACCCGAAGGAATTTTGAAGGCCTGAACTATAAAGGTTCGTATAAAGAGTGCAAGAATAAGGGCTATCACTATGGCTTCAGTATATTCGCGAGCGGCTGACTTCTGTTTCCCGGCTTGATTATTTTTCATGGTTTGGATCAATGCTATATTTTTCAGAGTAGTTCAGATCGGTTAAGATCTGAAAACGTGTAACGTTTCAGGAAGTATGGAGTTTGACATAAAGAAATAATGTTAAATAGACGAAAAAAAGAATAAATTCAAGCGGCAATTGTTGGTTGTAGCGTGGAGACAGCCTAATTGACGGTTTTTTCAAAGGGTTTCCCGTGGAGAAATATTCTGCGAAAACGAAACATTGATTCGGTTCGTTAATTTTTTAAAAAAAGGAATGCTTTTCTTGACATTTTTCTTTTTTTATGACCTATTATGTTTATACGTTTGGACTTTTGACGGGCAGTCATTTTTTACGGTGCCACGCTCTTGGCTGGCAGCTGCTCATAAAAATAAAAAAGAAACAGCATGGCAAAAAAAGAGAAGTTTGTCGTCGGGATTGATATCGGCTCCCATGCGGTAAAAGTCTGTCAGATTCAGAAAGCTGGCAAGGACGGCTATCAGCTTGTCGCCCTCGGCAGTGCTGCGATCTCGCCCGGTGCTGTCGAGGACGGCGTCTTGCAGGATGCCGAGGATGTCGGGACTGCCATTGCAGAATTATGTAAAAATCTCAAAATAAAAAATAAAGAGCGCGTCGGGCTGTCAATCTCCGGCTATTCAGTTATTGTTAAAAAAATTAATATTGAAATGGAAAGCGAGGAAGAACTTGCGGAGCGCCTCAATGAAGAGGCTGAGCAGTATATTCCCTTTGATATTAATGAGGTGTATTTAGATTTTCAGGTGCTCAAGGCCGGGGAAGATGAGTTCGATCGCAGTGAAGTTATGCTGGTGGCGGCTAAAAAAGAGGTTATTGACGCTTATCGTTCAATGTTGGAGGCGCAAAAACTTGTGCCTGCCTTGGTGGATGTTGACGGCTTTGCCCTGGAAAATATTTGGACAACGGTATCAGGCGGTGATAAGAACGTTTGCCTGATTGATATCGGAGCGTCTAAATTGAATATCAATATTATTGCAGGTGGTGCCTCCGTTCTTGCCCGGGATGTGGTCATGGGCAGTGACGATTTGAGCCGAGAAATCGCTAATACTCTTGATATTGATTATGAAGAGGCCGAGCAGATTAAAACAGGCAGAATTGAGGCCCAAGAGGAATACAAAGAGGAACTTCATGAAATTTTTACTCAGATTTGTACCAGATGGGTGTTGGAAGTAAAAAAGGCTATTGATCTTTACAGCAATAATAATCCCAAAAAGCCGCTTTCCGCTCTTGTCCTTAGCGGCGGAGGCTCCAAAGTTCGCGGTTTGAGAAGCTATCTCGCCAGTGAAACCGGTCTTGAGATTATTGCTTTTAATCCTTTTGAAGGAATGAAAGTCAATGAAAAAAAGATCGATTTGGAATACCTTGAAGCTGTTGCTCCTGAAATGTCTATAGCGGCCGGACTGGCAATTCGACCGGCAGAATTTTAAGATATGATCCGGATTAATCTCCTGCCTGTGCGGCAGATGAAACAGAAGACGCGGGCGATCAGGCACCTTGTCCTAAGCGGAGCTGCCATTATTGCAGCCCTTGTCATATTGTTATTAGGGACTGGTTTTTTATTCGCAAAAGTCAGCGGACTGGAAGGGGATATTAAAAACCTTACTGCGCGGAAGAAAGAGCTGCAAAAGACGCTGGATTTGATTGTTGAGCTGGAGAAAAAAAAGAAACTTGTCGAACAGCAGATAAGTATCGTACATGAGCTGCAAAAAAAGTCACAGCTTACGGTGCATATTTTAGACGAGATTGCTCGTGCAACACCGCACGAACGGATGTGGTTGTCCAGTTTTTCTCAGAATGTCAGTGGGTTAAAGGTGGGCGGCATGGCTTTGGACAATCGAACAATCGCGACATATCTTGAAGAATTAAAAAAATCTTCCTACCTTGCGGATGTGACCTTGGGGAGTTCTGCCTTGAGTAAGTACGGGGGGAGAAATTTGAAAAAATTTTCTTTGTCTTGTTCTGTCACTCTCCCGGGAACGGATGATGAGGCATCAGAAGAAAAGGGGAAAAAATAATATTCTATTATGGCCTCGGAAAGCACAAAATCCAAATTTGACGTTTTTATTGAAGAAAAATATATTCCCCTTGATCAAAAGATTAAGATAGCCGGAGTAATCGTTCTGGTGTTCGCATTGGCTGCTGGGGGGTATTTCTTTATTTTTGCACCAAATTTAGAAAAGATAAAGACGCTGGAGTCGGAAAAGACTTCTTTGCAGGCCGATGTGGATAAGGCTGAAAAAGCTTCAAAGAATTTAAAACAACATGAGGCGGAACTCGTAGAGGCGGAGAAAAAATTTGAGGAAATTTCTATTGTCTTGCCTAAAACAAAAGAAATCCCTGCGTTGCTGACCAGTATTTCAGATCATGGGACAAGTGCGGGCCTCGATTTTAACTCGTTTACTCCGGGCAATGAAAGCCCTAAAGAATTTTACGCAGAAATTCCCATTAGTATCACAGTCAGCGGTCCTTATCATAATGTCGGTTATTTTCTTGATCAGGTCAGCAAGCTCGAACGGATTGTAACTGTGCAAGATATCACTATGGGAAGTCCTAAACTAGTGGAAGGCGAGATGCTGCTCAGCTCCTCCTGCAATTTATTGACTTATCGTTTCCTCAATGAGGAAGAACGCGCTCAAGCTCAAAAGAAATCAAAAAAGTGACAGGCTAGAAGATTCAATGAAGCTTATTGTGAAAAAACATCTGGCTGCTCTATTAATGTTGCTCGTAGCGGCAGGATTACAGAATGGGGTAATTTGTGCTGCAGAAGGCGATATTGTCAGTGAAGATGCGCAAGCGGGGGAAGTGCGGGAGGTCGATAAATTTCAGTATAAAATTGAAGGCAGGTCAGACCCTTTTTTACCCTTCCTGTCAAAAGATAGCGGTAGAGACGAGACAGATGATACACCCATAGAAGAGGAAACCGGGGTACCATTAACAGGAATGCAACTGTTTGAACCTGGACAACTGAGGCTGGTTGCCCTGCTGAAAATCGGAAACAGAAATGTCGCTATGGTTGAAGATGTTACTGGAAAAGGCTATCGCTTGGATGAAAATATGCTTATCGGCAGACATGGTATTATTAATCGAATTACAGGTGAACAGGTTGAAGTAACAGAAAATTATAAAACGCAGACTGGTCGGGTCGTTACAAAGGAAATCATAATGCGACTGAAAAAAGAGGGTGATAAGTAGGGAAAAAGGACTGTTCTATGAAAAAACTCTCCAGAAAAAGTGTCCTGATAATGAGTTGCCTTGTGGCGCAGATGAGTCATCTCTCCTGGGTAATAGCAGGAACTCGGGAAGATATTGTAACCAATGAAAAACAGAAGCTTTTACGGAAAAAAGGTCCATTTCAGTATCAAATGGAATACAGGTCTGATCCTTTTGAGCCGTTTATAAATCAAAGAGTACCCCCTCCTGATAACACCCCTCCCCCTATGCAGAATTTTAAATTGGCTGCAGTGGTAGTTATAGGGAAGGAAAGGGTGGCAATGGTGGAAGATGCTTCCGGAAAAGGGTATTATCTAAATAAAGGCTCAAGAGTAGGGAAAAGTGTAGTCAGTCGAATTGAAGATAAACAGGTTGAATTGACAGAAACTTACAGCACCACAACAGGCAGGATTGTTACAAAGGAAATAATAATGTATTTGAAAAAAGAGGGAGATAAATAAAAATGCCTCATTTTTTTTCGACCAACCAGCAACAAGGTAGGCGTAATCGCTCCTGTTGTTTTATTTATTGCGTGATGCTTTTTATTCTGTTGTCGGTGAGCATGCCTGCTTTGGCAGCGGAAGAGAGTCCTTCCCATGAACAGATTCTGATTAATGGGCTCAGTGCCGCCCCGGTTGGAAAGAATCTCGAGATCTCTGCTCATTGCAGCGGGAAAGCAGATTATATCCCTATAGAATTAACAAAACCCTCAAAAATAGTTATTGATATTGCTGATGCAGCAATAGCATCCGGCGCTGAGCTTGTGCTGTCTCCTGAATCTTACGGCGTAGGGGTGGCAAGTAAACTGATTAGGGATGTCTCTCCTGAACTCGTACGTGTTGAGTTTTCCTTTGCAAAAAAATATAATTACACTCTGAAATGGAACGAGAACGACCTTGTTCTTACTCTGGAAAATTTTTTTACGGAGGAGCAGGTAAGCTCTGGAAAAAAAAGCGACAGTCCTTCTTCTGCAGCAGATGAGAAACAGCCCACAGGCGTTTCTTCATTATCCGAGCCAAAAGAAGGAGGAGTTGAACAGGAGACAATTGATAAGCATTTGCCGGATATGACTGATGTGCTGAGTTCTGTTGCCGGTGCCGGCACGACCGGGTCTGAAGATAAATCCGGAGGAAAAGAAGATAGTAAAATAGGGGACACCGAGACGATCAGTGTGGACTTTTACAAGATTGATCTTCACAATGTTTTCAGGATGCTGCGCGAGATTACGGGCAAAAATATAGTGATTGCCGGAGGTGTCTCCGGAAACCTGACCCTTGCATTAACTGATGTTCCTTGGCAATTTGCCCTTGATATTATTCTGAATCTTAAAGATTTGGCAAAGATGGAAAGAGATAATACTATTGTTATCTATCCGAAAGACAAAGAGTTTTTCTGGCCGAAACAAGAAGATGAAGGTATTGATATTAAAGTAGATAACGACATAATAGATGATCAGAAGAAGAAAGGGATAACATATACAGGGGAAAGAGACCTTCCCCCTGAGCAACTTGAAGCAAAAAAAGTTGATAGCCAACGGTAGAGCAGCTGAAAAAAAAGGTGATCTTGAGACAGCTGTTCGATTTTATGAAAAGGCACTTGGCAAATGGCCCGAAAATACAAAGCTTGCAAATAAAATTTCGACAACTTATCTTGGCAAACTCAACCAGAATGCAAAGGCTGTTTTCTTCGCTAAAAAGGCACTTAAAGCAGATAAGAAAAATAGTGCTGCTGCCTTAAATGCAGCTATCGGCTACGCGAATATGGAAGAGTACCGTCAGGCACAGCAATATTTTGATCAAAGTGTTAATACTGGAACACCGAGTAGAGAGGCATTGATCAGCTATGCTGCCTTCAGTGAGCGACAAAGGCAATATGATGCAGCCCTGCGTTTGTTGAAAAAATTAGAGGAGCTGTATGGGCAAGATCTCAATTCAATGGTTGCCCAAGCCCGTATATATGATTCTCTGGGGGATTACGGAGCAGCTCGCAAAAAATACAAGGCTATTCTTCATGCCGGGTTCCGGGTACCACCGGATCTGAAAAAATTTATTCTGAGTAAAACCGGTAATAATTAGGCCGAATGTCCAAATTAACTTAACGATAAGAAAGAATTATTCTTAAGGAAGATATGATGAAAAGCAATACTCGATTATTGCACAGTGTTTTGGCGGTGACAGCGGCGGCTCTCCTTCTTTGCTCATGCATAGGTAAGAAGTCGGAAAATGAGAACAACCAAACTGCTCGTCTCACAGCCCCTGAAAAAAAACAACGCACAGTGATTGAGCCTTCTTTGTTGCCGCAACGTTTTCAAAGAGCAGGATACATAATTAACGATGATGAGGCGAACGCTATGCTTGATAGCGAGGCTTCTGACGAATTTCAGCTCAAGGTCGGGGCAGACATCACAACGCATGAGCCGATAACTCTGCGGGAAGCAATGAAGGCCCTGATCAGAAATAAAAAAATGAGCTTGAGTTGGGCCAGTGATGTGAATCAGGAGCTTACTGTAGATATTGATGTCACTGCCGATGATAATTTTTACGAAGCGATTGATAATATATTACGCCAGCTGGATTATTTTCATGAAGTGGAGGGCTCTACTCTTATTGTAAAATACAGAGAAACAAAGCAGTATCAGGTTGCTATGCCCTTTGTCAAGCAGGAGTATAATACAGCAATCGGGGGAAATTCATTCGGCAGTGATGTACGTATTGACAGTAAAGGGAATACCTTTGATATTTGGGAGAACATTCAGAACAATATTGATAGCCTCTTATCGACATGGAGTGCAACAATAACGAATCCTGAAGAAGATAGTGGTGGAGATATAGAAAAGGACGGGGAAGAGGAAGAAAAGCCAGTAGATCAGGTGTCGCGTAGGGTGTCGTCCACCGAGTCAAGCTACACTATTGATAAACCTGTTGGTTTGATAACAGTTCATGCTCCCAAATCCTTGCAGAAAAGGATTGGCAATTATTTGGAAACTCTTGAGCGGGAATTGTATAAGCAGATTATTATTGAGGCGAAAATTATTGAAGTTCAGCTGGAAAATAACTCTTCTTTGGGTATCAATTGGCAGACCTTATTGCAAAATTTAACGTTTGCTGGTGGTTCTGCTGTTGCTGAAAATTACTACGGTAAAGAGACTTCAGAATTGAATGAGAACGGTACAAGTTCTTCGGATATTTCTGAAAATATAAACAGTACGTTAAACAGTACCACCAATTCGAATTCATCCGGCTTGGATAATTTAGGTTCTTTGACGAATGACTTCACTAACACAAGCACCTCAGGGTCAACCTCAGGGTCAGATAGTACATCTAGCACAACAGGATCAACAGGATCAACAGGATCAACAACAGGTTTAACAACAGATTCCAGTCTACTTACTGACTCTGTTTCAACTTTAAATTCTCTTACAAACACGTTAACATCAGGGACGTCAGCGGCAAGCACAATCGCGACCCTTATTACCGGGGGAGCAGCCAATGCGGCAATTGCCGGAATAAATCTGACGGCCTTTTCATTTGATAAGTTTATCAATGCGCTGAAACAGCAAGGAAAGACCTCTGTCCTTTCGAATCCGAAAATTAGTGTAATGAATGGTCAGCCCGCGCTTATCAGCGTTGGGCGCGAGGTCACTTTTATCAACAGTATTGAATCCAGCACTACGGAGAATAAAACCACATTTACGGTGAATACTGAACAGCTTCTTTCTGGTATTGGGCTTGCTTTATCAGCTGTCGTCAGAAACAATGATGAAATTATTATGAATTTGGTGCCGATAACTTCAGAGCTGATGGAACCGATTGAATATGTAACGGTCGGCGAGGGTAAGGTTGGTCTCCCTATCGTCAATAAGCGGGAAATGAGTACCACTGTGAAGGTTAAAAATGGATCGATGCTCGTGGTCGGAGGGCTTATCTCTGAAACGGAGGCGAGTGACGGAGATTTTCTTTTTGGAACAGAAAACATACCTTACTTAAAATATCTGTTCGGTTACGAGGAAAAGAAAAAATCAAAGCGTGAGTTGATCATTCTGCTGAGACCACGTATTATTTAATTTAGCTGGAAAATAGGTTAGTTTCGTTTTCACTCTATTTGGGAGTAGCATATGAACCTGCTGAAATACATATCCATCGGGATAGTATTAATCGGTGCAGTCACCGGTTGCGGTAAAAACACTGTTGAAACCTTAATGGTCCCGGCTCAGGTAGATCCTAACGGTCGAGGCAAAGGCATGTCTGCTGTTATTTTACCTTTTGCCGATTATAGCAACGGTGATAATATTGCATCAGCATTTCGCCGCAATATTCTGATTACAGAATCACTGACAGACAACCTCACGAGTAATGGCTTCCGGTTAACAGTGCAGGAAGATGTTTTTCAGTATCTTCTTGATCAGGAAATTATCAGCATTGCACCATATGATGATCCTGGTTCTGCATCTCTTGCTTATGAGCTTCAGGATTCTGATTGGTCCGGTGTTATGAAAGAAAAACTGCAGGGATATATGCAGCACCAGAATATCGGTAGCAGCACTGCCCGACCGGACGGACCGGGGACGCATGGTCTGACTTCCCAGGAAGTGGTGAAAATCGGGAGGCAGTTTGGAACCGACTATATCATTCGAGGCCGTATTCTTGAGTTCAGGACCAGGCAGGAGCATACTTGGGCTCCTTGGAAACGTGGGCTTCTCCCTTTTGCTATCGGCAGCACCAGCAGAATGGCTTTTGGATTTGCTGACTCAGCCAAGTATGATAATTGGGATAATTTGCTTGCTGGCGGGACGTGGGGAACCATCGTCGGTGCGAGCGCGAATAATCCATGGAACCCTGATAGCTCAACAGGCTTTTTAGGTATCAGTGGCGGTGCAGGTGCTAATACGATAGCATGGGCCGCTGCCGGAGCGGCACTCGGCGATATGGCAACCCACGGTGGCAGAGTCGATCAAGCGGTTGTTCAAATGCGTATTTGGGTGCAAAGTGCCTATGATGCAAGCGTGGTATGGACGAATCGAGTTGATGTGAGAGTCGCGCCGGAATCAGTCCTTGCTGATAATCAGTACGATACACTTTTTGAGCACGCAATCAGAAAGGCGACAACAGCGCTTATGAATAATTTTGTACTGTATGGCCTTCCTTGAAAAGAGGACGCTTAAAATAAGCGTGTATAATGAGATGTAAAAAAAGCCCGAACAGTTCAGCTGTTCGGGCTTTTTTGATTTTGTTTATTGAGTTCGGGAGGATTGTTATGAATCCTTCTTCTGCTGCTGGGCCTTTTCGTACAGCGCTACAAAATTAATGGGTTCCATAAGAAAGGGCATGAAGCCTCCATCAACGGAAAGCTGGGAGGCAATCTGGCGGGTGAATGGAAAAAGCATCAGGGGGCAGTCAACGGCCAGAACACGCTGAATGTGCTCTTCCGGGATGTTTTTCAGCAGAAAGATAGCAGCATGCTCAAGTTCGATCACAAACATCACGGTATCGTCAGCTTTCTGGTCAAGTACCTTGGCGGTAATGGAGATGGTCATTTCATAATGATCATTATCAATTTTTTTGTTGCCGAGCTGGAGGTTAAAATCAACCTTGGGCTCTTGACTTTGCGGAAGAAATATTTGCGGCGCATTAGGGTTCTCAAAAGAGAGATCCTTGATGTAAAGTTTCTGCATGCGAAAAACAGGAATATTCGGCTGTTCTACCTTTTCTTCAGTCATCTCTTTTCCTTGTTACGGATTTACTTTTTAGGAATCAAGTTGGATAATGCGCCGAAAAGTGACATGTTATAGGTTCATGCCTTTTGCTCGGTTGATAAAAATGCATTTTGCCAAGTTGACGGCTTGAAATTACACATGTTACATTAAACCATTGAGTGCTCTTGAACTCAAGCAGTTTTCTGTCTACCCGGAATTCCAGATGCGCAGGGATGGGTTTTGTTCTGTAAAGATGTTGTAACGAGATTCTGTCATAAATAATTTTTGTTTGTACGAGTGGATGAAAATACAAGGAAAAAATGCGCTGGTTCTTGGGGCTAGCAGAGGAATAGGCAGGGCAATAGCTCTAAAACTGGCTTCCGAAGGAATGCGTCTCATTCTTCCTTGGTTTGACTGGCCGGACTCCTGCCGGGAAATGGAAGCTGAGTTTGCCGAAATGGATGCCGGGCATATCACCCTGGAGGTTGATCTGCGTAATCCGGTCGCTATAGGAGAAATGGTCGATCGCTTGCAGGCCGAATTCGGTTCACTCCATGTACTTGTTAATAATGTTGAGCGAGGGGGGATGCCGGTCGTGCATGGCAGCTATAACCGGCCTGTGAATGCGGAGCAATGGCAGCTGGAAGTGGAAACGACCCTTCATGCCAAGTGGTTTGTTTTTAATCAATGCCTCTCCTTGCTGCGTCAGGCTGAGCAGGCGGCTGTTGTAAATATTTCTTCTGTAGCAGCTGTTACAGGGCGCTCAGGGCCAGCAGGTCTGCTCTTTAATGACGGGTACGCAGCTGCCAGCCGGGGAATCACGTCTTTGACCGAAACATGGGCTAGGCTGGGAGCCCCGACTCTTCGGGTGAACGAATTAATGCTGGGCCTGGTAGACCAGCGGCATGGCCCTGGGACGCGCGGCTGGGAATTACTCAGCGAGGCAGAAAGGGAGCAGCTTCTGGAGCATACGCTCTTAGGGCGAACAGGCACACCCGATGAAGTTGCCCGCGCTGTTCTTTTTCTCATACGGGATGCGGATTTCATGACTGGATCTTGTCTCAGAATGGACGGTGGCTTTGTGTTGGGCAGCGAGCGGGTGCCAGATATGCCGAATGGGGTGCTGTAGCAAGATCAAGCTCTCCCTTCGGCCGCCATACTGAGTTCCAGGTGGTTTGTCTGACTAAGAGGATATCCGGGTGACCATCCATTAGACCTCCTGCAAAACTCAATCTTCTGGATTTTTCAAGTCGGAATATCAGTAGATTACAAAGTACTTTTTTAGTTTTGCAGGAAGTCTGTTTTTTCAAGTAACCGATACAATCTCAAGCATCCGGGCCACAACCTGATTGATATCGAGGTGTGAGGAGTCAACCAGGACAGCATCTTCAGCCATGACCAGTGGGGCAATGGTGCGTTCCTGATCATTGCGGTCGCGTTCAATGATCTGAGCCAGGGTCTCCTGCTCATCCACTTCCTGCCCCCGTTCCCGCAACTGGGCTACCCGGCGTCGGCATCGCTCCTCCGGGGAGGCATCAAGGTAGAATTTCCAGGCCGCCTGCGGAAAGACCACCGTGCCGGTATCGCGTCCATCAGCCACCAGACCTCCGGCCAGTCCCATTTCCTGCTGCATGGCGGTCAGACGTGCCCGCACTGCCGGAACAGCAGAGACTTTGGAGGCGGCCATGCTCATCTCGGGCATTCGGATCGCTGCACTGATGTCCTTATCCCCTAACAAGACCCGTACGTCATCTTCCTCCTGAGCAGGGGGAAGGAGGCGAAGGTCAAGTTTATCAAGCAGTAAGGCCAGGGCATCTTGCTGGTCGACATTATCCGCACTGATCCCGGCTTTTGTGCAGGCATAGGCCACAGCCCGGTACATGGCCCCGGTGTCCAGATAGGTAAAGCCCAGTTCTGCGGCCACCGTACGACTGACTGTGGATTTACCCACCCCGGAGGGGCCGTCAATGGTAACGACCCGCAATCTTTCCGTCTTAGCGTTGGTCTCCTGCCTTTTTTGTTCAGACATAACTCAACTCCTGAAGACAATCCTGCAATGCCGTGACAAAGCGTTGGTTCTCCGCCTCGGTGCCAATGGTGATGCGGATGAAATTGGGATAGCCGTAGGCCTTCATGGAGCGGACAATCACCCCTTTATAAAGCATGGCCTCGTAGAGGGCCGTGGCATCGCCCTGCACATCAATGAGAAAGAAATTGGTACAGGAGGGATAGGGCACACAGCCTAAGGCGTGGACCTGTTCGGAGAGCCATTCTCGACCCGCAGCAGTGCCGTTGATGGTCTTTTCGTAATGCTCAATATCGGTTAAGGCGGCCAATGCCCCTGCCTGAGCAGGCAGATTGATATTAAAGGGCTGGCGAACCCTGTGCAGCAGGGAGGCGATGTCTGCATGCATGATGCCGAATCCCACCCGCAGGCCGGAAAGGCCAAAGGCCTTGGAAAAGGTGCGCAGGGTCACCACCGCTGGGATCCCCTCGGGCTCGCGGATCAGGGAAAGAACATCAATCCGTTGCTCCGGCTCGACAAAGTCGATATAGGCCTCATCAAGCACCACAACGACCTCCTCGGGCAGCTTGTGGAGGAAGGTAGCAAAGTCCTCCTTGCTGACCAGAGTGGCGCAGGGATTGTTGGGGTTGTCCAGGAAGATGAGCTTGGTGCGCTCGGTCACGGCTGCGGCAATGGCCTCCAGATCGTGGTTCATCTCTCGGAGCGGGATTACCACGTTAGTGCCTCCCCGTACCTGCACGAATTTCTGGTACATGAGAAAGGAGGGATGGCTGGTGACCACCTCGTCGCCGGAGCGGACAAAGGCTTTGACTAAGAATTCAATCACCTCGTTGGAGCCGTTGCCCAGGATGATCTCTTCCGGGGCTGCGCCTGTCCACTCTGCCAGGGCGTTGGTGAGATGATAGCTGGACCCGTCCGGGTAGCGGTGCAGCCCGCTCAGGGTTTCTCGGGCCGCCATGACCGCCTTGGGGGACGGTCCCCAGGGGTTTTCGTTGGAGGCCAGCTTGATGGAGTTTTTGATGCCGTATTCGCGTTCCAGTTCCTCCAGGGGTTTGCCTGGGGGGTAGGGGATGATGTCGGCTATGTTTTTTGGGATGTTGAGTTTCATGGGTGTAAAAAGTAGTATTAGCTGATTTCCGGCGCATCCGCCGCTGCTGCGTTGCAGACGGCAAAAACAACGGCATTGCGTTTGGAATGGTCAGGGGAAGAAGAAAGTAACTGCCGATGAGCGGAGACAATATAGCGATCAAGAGGGCGGACGTACCGATCCTCTTCCTGCCGATCAATCCAATTATTCACCTGTTGCAGGAGATTATCATTCGGTTCCTCCTCTGCCTGAAGGCGGAGAAAGCGCGTGTAGGGAGTCTTGTCCGCGCACTCCTGCTCCAGCTGCTGCCATTCTTCCTCTGTTCCTTGCTGATAGAGTCGGGAGGCCCGCCAGGCCCAAGCATTGGGGGGAATTTCAAGGGCAAAGTCTTTGTTCAGCCATTGCTGAAAGAAACCGGCCAAGGTGTCACCCTGTTCAGATAATTGCCGCAGATTGTCGCAGGTGTCAGTATCCTCGGTTCCTGAGAGGGTACGCATAAACTGCGCTTGCAGGGAAGCACGGTGCTGAATGTCTTCCATAATGCGTTCGAGGCTTGTGATGCCTGTTGAAGCAGCATCACTGCTGTCCGGTACGGTTTCTTCTTCCAAAGCTGAAACCGGAGCTGAAACAGTATTCGCCTTGCTGTGTTCCGCCTCTATTTCGGGAGGCAGCCCCGTGTCTTCTGCGGCCTCATCTGTTTCAGGTGTCTGCCCGGCGCGGAGTCGTTCCAAGAAGCCAGCGACATGCAAATTGCCGCCTGTACGGGCAATAAATCCTTCGAGCAGATCAATAGCTTCGGCACGTTTGTTTCTTTTGGCAAGGAGAGAAGCCCAGACAAGATGCGACTGCCCATGATCAGGATTTCGTTCAGCCGCTTCCCGCAGCCAGTGTTCGGCCTCGTCCCAATGCTCTTCGCCCCGATTGATAAGCAGGCGGGCAAGTTCAACGCGGGAAGGTTCATGGTTGGGACTTCGTTCAGCCGCTTCCCGCAGCCATTCTTCCGCCTCGTCCCAAACACC
>MTKS01000012.1 GCA_004028495.1 Candidatus Electrothrix marina | reverse complement strand
CACAACGATCGTTGAGCGGCGTAGAAGTACCGTGGGCATTGATATAATCAATCTCGTCAGGATTCATTCCCGCATTACGCAGAGCCATCTTCATACAGCGAGCCGCCCCTTCGCCGTTCTCCGGCGGGGCTGCTATATGATAGGCATCGCTGGATTGACCATATCCCACTATCTCAGCTAAAATTTCAGCTCCACGGGCGCGGGCGAATTCAAGTTCCTCCAGAACAATCATGCCGGCACCTTCAGCGATGATAAAACCGTCCCGATCTTTATCAAAAGGGCGTGATGCATGTTCCGGATCGTCGTTGCGGGTGGACAAGGCCTTCATTGACGCGAAGCCGCCGACCGCTAAAGGACATATAACCGATTCTGTTCCGCCTGTGACTGCTACATCACAATCGCCGAACACAATATGACGATAGGCTTCCCCCACAGCATGGGTTCCGGCTGCACAGGCTGTGGACAAGGCAAGGTTCGGTCCCTTGGCATTGAGATACATGGAAATATGCCCTGACGGCATATTCGGAATCATCCGAGGCACCAAAAAAGGGGTAATCCGACGCGGTCCTCTGTTCAACAGGACGCTGTGGTACTCCTCAATAGTGGGCAGGCCGCCCATGCCGCATCCGGTGATCACCCCGACACGCTCGGCCATTTCCTCGGTAATCTCCAATCCACAGGCCTTGACAGCCATATCAGCGGCGGCAATACCGTATTGAACAAAATGATCCAGATGTTTTGCCTGTTTTTTTTCAAACCAGAGGTCAGGATTAAAATCCTTAACCTCGGCGGCAATTTGAGAGGTATGTGCGGATGCGTCAAAACGGGTAATAGGGCCGATACCGCTCTGCCCGTTGACCAGCCCCTGCCATGTTTTGTCCGTTCCGGTTCCCAGTGGGGTGACTAATCCGACTCCGGTGATAACAACCCGCCGCTGTGCATTATTGACCATGCTGAAATAATCTGTAAAATTCCCTATAATCCGAGTGCCAGCCTACGCACCGACACCGTACTCTCTGCTGAGGAAGCAAAAGCAATCCCTGTAAGCTGTGCTTTTCCGATAACCCCAGTCGTGATAATCGGTTGAGACAAAGGAGAGCTTCTGCTTCAGCCCTTACGCCTGGATGTTATCAACGTAATCAATCGCATCCTGGACAGTTGCAATTTTCTCTGCATCTTCATCAGGAATCTCGACATCAAACTCTTCTTCCATGGCCATGATCAGTTCAACCAGATCAAGGGAATCCGCACCGAGATCATCAACAAAGGATGCGCCAGGGACTATTTTTTCTTTGTCAACACTAAGTTGTTCTTCAATAATGTCGATCATTTTATCTGCAACTGCCATTCTTTTTCTCCTGAATTGATTATATGTAACAAAAAAGTTCGGGAACACCCGTTCCGAACGATAGTTTTTCATACTGAGTGGGTTACGTTCAAAGCGTTTGCTCAGAAGGTTAATTCCCCATGTACATCCCGCCATTCACATGCAGAGTTTGGCCTGTCATATATCCGCTCTCTTCCGAAGCCAGATAGGCCACTGCCCCGGCCACATCTTCGGGGGTACCGAGTGTGCCCAGGGGAATAGCCGACATGATATTTTCCTGAATATCTTCCGGAAGATCGGCAGTCATATCCGTTGCTATATACCCCGGAGCCACACAGTTCACCGTGATCTGACGTCCGGCCAGTTCTCTGGCCATAGATTTGGTCAGCCCGACCAGCCCGGCCTTGGCCGATGCATAGTTCACCTGACCGGCATTACCGAGAAAACCGATCACCGAAGTAATGTTAATAATCCTGCCCCAGTGCTTTTTCATCATTCCACGCATAGCCGCTTTGGAGCAGGTAAAAGCACCTTTGAGATTGGTGTTCAGGACCGCATCCCAGTCATCATCTTTCATCCGGGCCATGAGCCCGTCTCTGGTGATACCGGCATTATTGACCAAAATATCCACCCCGCCATGTTCGGCTGTGATTTCCTTGACCGCTTTCTGGACCGCCGTGCTGTCTGCAACGTCAAAACCACAGGTAAAACCTTTGTCGCCCTGGGCGGTTATCTCGGCTAATACCTCTTCAGCAGCGATGGAGTTGCTCACATAATTAATGCCGATCGTCGCACCCTGAGCAGCCAGATGCAGGCAGACGGCCCGTCCAATCCCCCGGCTGCCGCCGGTCACCAGTACTATTTTTCCATCAAGAGACATGACCACGCTGCTCCTTTATCTTTTGGGTTAACAGAGGCAGGATTTCAAACAGATCCCCTACCAGCCCATAGGTGGCAAGGTCAAAAATAGGTGCTTTTTCGTCCCGGTTGATAGCCACAATGGTTTCAGCGGATTGCATACCCACAGTGTGCTGGACAGCACCGGAGATTCCGCAGGCAAAGTACAGTTTAGGACTGACAGTCTTACCGGTTTGCCCCACCTGACAGGGATAACCGATCCAACCGGCATCCACCGCAGCTCTGGAAGCGGACACAGTCCCGTTCAGTTCGCCGGCAAGCTCCCGAAGCAATGCAAAACCCTTTTCGTTTTCCATGCCCCGCCCGCCACTGACCAGAACTTCCGACTCACGGATATTCCCCTGCTCTTCTTCGCAGAGCACTGTTTCCAGTACTTCGACCTTGGAGGACAGGAGTTCTTGGGAGAGTTCTACTTCAATAACCTCGCCGGTTCGGGAGGAATCCGTCTCGGCCGGGGCCATAACATTAGGCCGTACGGTGGCCATCTGCGGACGCGAACGAGGACATTCAATAGTTGCCATAATATTGCCGCCAAAGGCCGGTCTGGTCTGGAGGAGCACGCCGTCTTCTGGACGAATGGCAAGATCGGTACAGTCCGCAGTCAGTCCGGCGCTCAAGGCGGTCGCCACTTGAGGGATAACCGAACGACCAATGGCGGTGGCACCGGCCAGCAGTACCTCAGGCTTGTATTCGGTAATCAGATGCTCCAAGACTTTACCGTACACATCTTCACGGTACTGGGCCAAGGCCGGGTCATCAGCCAGCAAGACCTTATCCGCACCTGCCGCGATCAGCTCATCCGTCTTATCACGCAGGTCTGCTCCGAGCAGAACCGCTGTCAGAGGAGCCTTGCGTTGATCAGCCAATTGCCTGCCAATACCCAGAAGCTCAAAGGCCACCGGGGCAATCTTGCCGTGCCTAGCTTCGGCAAAAACCCAAATTCCTGACCAAGCAGAAAGATCGACCGGGGCTTTCTTTTCTGCCCCTTCAATGCACAAGGCTTCTACTTCGCAGCTGTCCACGCATGAACCACAGAGGGTACAAGCGTCACCGACCACGGCAATGTCGTCTTCCACGGTGATTGCGCCGAAAGCGCAGTTGGCTTCACAGGCTCCACAGCCTATGCATATTTCAGTATTAACTATAAGCATAATAATTGATCAAATTATTCCAGAGCGGTTAATCCTGCTAACTTCAAGAAAGAATAATTTTAAATTTCTTCCTTCCTTTAATACGATATATCGTAAAATCACGATCTATTGTCGCAATACTGTTCAGGTTCAGTTTTTCAGCAAGATACACCAAACATGAATCTGCAAAATCCATCGGTAGATCACGATATTTAGTCGTTAACTCCTTGATTCTTCCGAAATCGCTGTTTTCAATATTTTGTATTTCAACCGCACCGTTACGTATCCACTCAATAAAATCTATTTGGGCGTTTCGATTAAAATCTAATAAATGCAACGTTTCGGTAACGGAAGCAAGGCTTGTGACCAAGGGATATGTATTGGATTGTATAAAATTGACAGCTTGATGATGATATTTATCTGATGCATCAAATAAAGCTATCATCGGGCCAGAATCAACCAATATTTTTTTCATCTTCTCTTGGCCTTGATCTTACTTTTCATCAGTTCTTTTCGGTCTGATGACAAGTTTCCAAGTCCGCTTGAGTATTTTCCAAAAACATCTTTTCCTGCTTCCCAGGCATTAGGCGGCTGTTTCAATTTTTCAAGATATTCCCTGATGCTTTTCCTGATGAGTTCCGATTTGCTTAGATCAAGTTTTTTGGCGGTATCGTTAAGTAGCTGCTCGGTTTCTGCGTCCAGTCGTAATGTAATCATATTTGCCCTCCCTTGTAATACAAGGTGTATTACAGAGGTGACGGTATGTCAATATTTTTCTGGTTGGTTTGACAGAGTCCGCAGCCTATGCATGTTTCGGTGTTGACTATGGGCATATTTTTACTGATAGAATAAATTATTAACTATCTACAGACAAAATTTGCCAAGTCACTCTTACTGGAACCCGGTACAAGATCAAACCACTTTGTAGGATTTCCTTTTATAGCCGCAGGAGATTCTTCGCTATAACCTATCTCTCGCATTTGCATAGTTGCACAGTTTGTCTCTGTTCTGGTGTATCCAACGCTGTCAACACCGATACGTTTATGAAGTGCTTTAACAATGTTGCCATTTTTTTCTTTTTCCAAGAGAAAATACCGGCCTTTGTCTCCAGCAACACTTCGCGGAATCAAAATTTCTGCTGCAACTCCGATAGCGGCAATACTCAGGGTGAAAAAAATGAATAAGACAATGATTGCACGAATCTTCATGACAGATACTCCTAACTGGTTAACTTACGATTACAAATACCCGCTGATTTCTTTCACCAACTGCTCAACCTGCTCCTCAGCTGATCCTGAAAACATCCGACGTTCCCCACGCGGTTCAGGAGAAAAGACCTTCGCAACCTGGGTGGGCGAACCGGCAAGACCGATGCAATCCGCCTCAGCTCCGATATCGGCAGCAGATAGAACCTTGATCTCTGCCTTTTTCGCCTTCATCTTTCCTTTCAAAGAAGGTACTCGGGGCTCATTAATATCTTTCACCACAGTGAGCAAGGCAGGAAGGGGAAGCTGCACCACATCATAGCCGTCATCCATCATGCGTTCTACCTGAATGGCACTCTCGCTCACCTCGCGAGTTTTCTGCACACAGGTGACATAGGGTAAATTCAACTGATATGCCAATCCAGGACCAACCTGAGCTGTGTCGCCGTCAATGGCCTGTTTTCCACAAAGGATCAGATCCGCATTACCAACAGTCTCGACTGCCTTGGCAAGAGTGTAGGAGGTCGCCCAGGTATCAGCCCCGGCAAAAGCCCGATCAGAGACCAGCACTCCTTCATCGGCACCGCAGGAAATGGCCTCCCGCAGAACCTCTTCAGCCTGGGGCGGCCCCATAGACAACACCGTGACCTTGCCGCCGACTTGTTCTTTTAAGCTGACGCCCTCTTCCAAGGCATGGCGATCAAAGGGATTCATGATCGATTGCACACCCTCCCTGGACATGGTATTTGTCTTAGGGTCCAGCCGGACATCCTTGGCATCAGGCACCTGTTTAATACAGACGACGATATTCATGTCATTTCTTGCGCAGCTTAATTAAAATAAAATTTTCCGGTGAAGGACGTAGGGGCGACCGGCGGTCGCCCTGAATATGTTACGCATATTCCTTGTTGAGTTCCTGCCCAATCACATTACGCTGAATCTGATTGGTTCCCTCGTAAATCTGAAGAATCTTAGCATCCCGCATCATCTTCTCCACCGGATATTCCTTCATGTACCCGTAGCCGCCCATGACCTGTACGGCATCCGTGGTCACCTTCATGGCCATATCCGTGGCAAAAACCTTACACATGGACGAGCCCTTGCTCATATCCTTGGGATGAGCATCAATATGGCGGGCTGTACCATAGACTAAACTTCTGGCTGCCTCGACCTGGATAGCCATATCAGCCAGCATATGCTGCACAGCCTGAAAGCTGATAATCGGTTTATCGAACTGGACACGTTGCTTGGCATAGACCACTGCCTCATCAAGAGCAGCCTGTCCCAGACCGACAGCAAGGGCGGCAATACTGGGGCGCGAAACATCCAAGGTCTTCATAACCGTGATAAACCCGGTGCCCTTTTTCCCGATTAAACGATCCTTGGGAATACGGCAATCTTTCATGATCAGCTCACGGGTGGCTGATGCCCGAATCCCCATCTTATCTTCTTTTTTTCCGTAGGTAAAACCAGGGTCTCCGTCTTCAACGAGAAAAAGCGAGGCTCCGCGAATGCCTTTTTCCGGATTGGTCAGGGCGAGAATAGTGTAAATCTGTGCTTCGCCGCCGTTGGTGATCCACTGCTTAGTGCCGTTCAGTACCCATTCATCACCGTCAAGCACCGCTGTCGTTTTGATACCGGCTGCGTCCGAGCCGGCACCGGCCTCGGTTAAGCCGAAGGCGGCCCAGCTTGATCCCTCGGCAAGAGCGGGAAGATACTTTTCTTTCATCTCCTTGCTGCCCGCAATCACCACAGGCAGGAGGCCCAAACCGTTGGCAGCAAAGCTGGTCGCCACCCCCACACAGCCTCGGGCCAGCTCCTCCAAGGCCAAAACGGTTTCAAAGCAGCCACCGCCGAAACCGCCATACTCCTCCGGAACAAAGATGGAAAACAGATCCGCCTTAGCTATATCTTTAAGGATCGCTCCTGCAAATTCATTTTTTTCATCAAGCTCTGCCCGCTTGGGAATGATCTTTTCCTCCGAAAGCTCACGGGCGGTATCCTTGATCATTTGTTGTTCTTCAGTCAGAAAATAATCCACCTTTTTCTCCTTTTTTCTCCCGCCACGCTACCATTGCATGAGCATGGAACCCCAAGTAAACCCACCGCCGAAGGAGCAGAACAGTACAAGATCTCCTTGCTTGAGGCGTTTTTGCCTGTTGGCTTCATCAAGGGCTATTGGAATGCTTGCTGCGGAAGTATTACCATATTTGTCGACGTTTATGAATACCTTTTCCTGGTCGGCACCGAGTCGTTCCGTTAATTTGCTGAGAATTCTTATGTTTGCCTGATGGGGAATGATCAAAGAAATGTCATTGATTGAAATCTGCTGACGATTGAGCAGATCAAGAACAGCGTTTTCCATGGCGCGAACAGCATGCTTAAAAACATCACGTCCGGTCATCTGTATAAAACAGCCGTTGCGTTCTTCGATGAGAAGATCCGGATTGCGACTGGCCGGGCTGTCCATATAGAGCAGCTTCCAGAGGCTGCCGTCGGAAAAGAGGCTGCAGTCCACAATCCCGCGTTGTTCGGCACCGGTGAGCACGCAGGCTCCGGCTCCGTCACCGAACAGGATACAGGTATTGCGATCTTCCCAATTCATCCGCGCGGAAAGAGTCTCCGATCCGACCAGCAGGACTTTCATGTCCGGATTTGCAGCGATATATTTTCCCGCCATATCAAGTCCGTAGAGAAAACCGGAGCAGGCGGCGTTCAGATCAAAAGCAAAGGCGTTTTTTGCCCCGATCTCAGCCTGGACAAAGCAGGCACAGGAGGGCATCATCATATGGGGGGTCAGGGTGGCGACAACGACCAGATCAATCTCTTCCGCACGGACTCCGGCTGCTTCTAAAGCTTTTTCCGCCGCCCGGGACGCCAGTTGGTAATTTTGTTCACCGTCACCGGCGATACGTCGGGTACGGATACCGGTACGAGCGGTAATCCATTCATCCGAGGTGTCCACCATCTGTTCGAGGTCATCATTTGTCAGCACCCGACGAGGCAGACAGGAACCGGTTCCAAGGACAACAGCACGGTGCATAAATCTTTCCTCTTAACAGCTACGCGGTGGTATACTGACGCAATGATTGGACAATGGAATCGTTCACTTTGTTTTCCACCAACTTGGCAGCCTCGCCTATGGCGTTACAGATAGCCACGGATGACGATGAACCGTGGCAGATAATACCGATCCCGTTGATCCCTAATAAAGGCGCACCGCCGTATTCGGCATAATCCACCCGTTTACGAAATGCCGCAAAGGCTTTACGGATAAGGAGATAGCCTATTTTCGCCTGGAGAGATTTCATGATTTCATCTTTCAGCATATGCATGGCCGCTTCAGCGAGCCCCTCACTGATTTTGAGGGAGATATTGCCGACAAAGCCGTCACAGACCACGACATCAAGTTCACCGCCGTACACATCGCGACCTTCCACATTGCCGACAAAATTAAGATTACTCTGCCTGAGCAGCTCATGGGTTTCCTTGATCAAGGCGTTTCCTTTCCCCGGCTCGGAACCGATACTGAGCAGCCCGACACGAGGATTTTTTTTATTCTGCAAAAGGGCATAACAGGAGGACGCCATGACCGCGAACTGGAAGAGATGCTGAGGACGGCAGTCCACATTGGCCCCGATATCCATCAGCATGACAGGAGTCTTGCGCGTCGGGAACAGACTGGCAATACCCGGACGAGAAACCCCTTCCAACCGCCCGAGTTTACGTATAGCAGCCGCCATGGTCGCCCCGGAATGACCCGCCGACACCATGGCATCCGCCTGCCCGTTCTTCACAAGGTCAAAGCCGCGCATTATGGTTGAGTCCTTTTTTTGCGGATTGGCCTCCACAGGGGACTCTTCCATAGTGACTGTCTCCGGAGCATGCTCAACAAGCAGTCGTCCGGCGACATTGCCGGAATCGGCGCATTGCGCAATCCGTTCTTTCAGCAGGTTTTCAGGCCCGAGCAGGATTATCGAAAGCTCCTTGTTTCTCCTGAGAGCGAGGAGTGCTCCGTCAATCAGGAGTTCGGGGCCCTGATCTCCGCCCATGGCATCAAGGGCTATCTTCACAGGTCAGCCTAAGCCTAATCCAGTTCGTCTCCGAACTGATAAAAGGTTTTTCCTTTATATGTTCCGCAACCGGAACATAACTGATGCGGCATTTTCGGCTCACCGCATTCCGGGCAGCGGCCCACGCTGGGACCGGTTAAGAAATCATGCGCTCTGCGTTTGCGGGTTCGTGAGTGTGAATGTCGTCTCTTAGGTAATGCCATAACCTTTCTCCTGATAGTTTGATACTCCACCCCTTGGGGCGGGTAGTGCATTGAGTTATTTTATATTTCCGTTTTTTTTAGCGAAGCCAGTACCGCAAAAGGCGAATTGCCCGTCTCGTCGGCACAGGAGCATTCTCCGGTGTTCAAATTTGTTCCGCACTGTGCACACAGCCCTTTGCAATTCTGAGAGCATATCTTTTTTTCCGGCAGCACCAAGTAGAGTTGCTGGCGAAGAAGATCAGGAATATCAACCACCGGCTCATCCACCTGAATGATATCCAGATGGGCCCGTGTGCATTCCAGCTCTTTTATATGACCGCTCTCTTCGCTTGCTCCATCCAATATATAATGAAAGGCGGCTGCGCAGGAAAATTGAAGTCGGCAAGGCAGCGATCACAGACGAGCAGCAGTCCGGCATTCAGATTCCCCCGTACTTCAACTCGTTGCTCGTTTTTTCGCGTGAGCGTCAACTCCGCATGAACCGGAGCGTTTTTTCGGAGATCCGTCTGCGTAAGCCAAGTATCGTCCGTAATAATATAACGATTGCCCGCTGTAGAAATATCTGTAAATTGAACTTTCATTTTGCTGTCCGGCAGACTGTCTGTTTACGAACACGAAGTTTTTGCAAGAATAGCCACCATACACAAAAATAACAACCCATGACAAGAAAAAAAGTGCAGAATCGCGGTTGGAGCGTAAAAAGGTGGAAAAGAGTCGACCCCGTCAGCCTCCGCGCCAAGTGATCTGCACATCGTCGGCAACGCCGCCTGTCACAAGGCTTGACAGCAATGATGGATTAAGGATACTCTATTAAGTTAGAGTTAACGTTAACAGGAAGGTGAAGGAGACGCCGGAGCGGGAAGAAAACAGGCAGTACGCAAAAAACATTCCAGCGGAACATTCACAGAGACATTTCACTGAGACATTCTATATGCCCCCCCGGCTTACGCTTACCATAGGCTACTCACCATGCCCCAATGACACCTTTATTTTTTATGCCCTCATGCACGGAAAAATCCCTCTCCGGCATATTCATTTTGCCCCGCCGCTGCTTGAAGACGTGGAAACCCTCAATACATGGGCCATGCACACAACGCTTGATGTGACCAAATTATCCTTTCATGCCCTGGGTCATGTGCAGGACAGCTACACCATGCTCAATGCGGGCGCGGCTCTGGGGCGGGGCTGCGGTCCCCTCCTGATTACACGCCCTGAGCAGAAGGCGGCCCCCTCGTCCTGGAAAATCGCCATCCCAGGCCAATATACAACCGCCGCTCTCCTCCTTCAGCTGTTTCTTCCTGAGCACAGCGAGACCATCATAATGCCCTTTGATGCCGTCATGGATGCCGTCAAAGAGGGTAGGGCAGATGCCGGGGTGATTATCCATGAAAGCCGTTTCACCTTTCAGAATTACGGTCTTGTCTGCGTACAGGATCTGGGCGAGTGGTGGGAAAAGGAAACCGGCCTGCTTATTCCCCTGGGCTGTATCGCCGCCCGTAAAAATCTCGGGCAGCAAGCTATCAAAGAGACTGAAGAGGTCATAGCATCCAGTCTCGGCTGGGCCTGCGCACATCCGGAAGCCTGCGCCGCCTATATAAAACAACATGCTCAGGAGCTGGATGATCAGGTGATTTCCAACCACATCAAACTCTATGTTAATAATTTTTCTGTAGACCTTACCGATGCGGGGCGAGCTGCCGTGCAAGAACTTTTACGCCGAGGAAAAAATGCCGGTATTTTTAACGGTGATACCGGACTTCGTGCCCCCGGAATCGGATCGTAACCATGAGAAAAGAAAAGGATTCACATAGCCTGTCACATCCATTGGCTTCCTACCCTGTCCTGGGGATCTGCGGATACAGCGGGGCAGGTAAAACCACCCTGATCGAAGCATTAATTCCCCGCTTACGCTCCAGAGGCCTGCGCGTCGCTGTGGTTAAAGACGGTGCCCATAAGGTACGGATTGATGCGCCGGGCAAGGACAGTGATCGTTTTTTTTCCGTCGGTGCTGATGTCGCCCTGCTGGGGGAACAGCATTTTATCCGGCACCATCAACAGGGAGACCTGATCGCCTTTCTGGTTACGCTCTGTTCTTCCTATGATATTGTTTTAGTGGAGGGCCATGCGACAACGGCAATACCGAAGATCTGGCTTTCCGGCCCGGAAGGTCAACGTGATGTGCCGCTTGAAAATAAAGGTCAGGTCATTGCGACCCTGACCAGAGAGCAGGCCACAGTTGACCGCCTTTTCGCACTTGTCCAATCGCTGGTCACGACCAGATGGGAACAGACGCCCGTCTGGGGATGTGTGCTAATCGGCGGTAGGAGCACTCGGATGGGCAGGCCCAAGCATCTTATTCGGGAAAAAAACAAAACCTGGCTTGAACATGCGGTGGAGACTCTGGCCCCCAAGGTGGATCAAGTTGTCCTTTCCGGTTCAGGAGAAATTCCGGTGTCACTGGCCGCCCTGCCCCGCATTCCTGATGCGCCCGGACTGGCCGGGCCTCTTGCCGGAATCCTGTCGGTCATGCGCTGGCAGCGTACGATTTCCTGGCTGGTCATGGCCTGTGACCAGCCTGATGTGCAGCCGGAAAGCCTGGATTGGCTCCTTGCTCAACGTCAACCCGGTATCCGGGCTGTTCTGCCCGACCTGCTCGGGAATGGTCATCTTGAACCGCTTCTTGCCTGGTATGATTTCCGCTGCCGTCCGCAGCTGGAAACCATTGCCACCTCCGGTTCTCTCCGGATCAGTCGGCTGGCGCATCAGGCCGGCATCCGCCATTTTCAGCCTCCCGAGCACCTGCACAGTTCCTGGCGCAATG
>MTKS01000011.1 GCA_004028495.1 Candidatus Electrothrix marina | reverse complement strand
TTCTAGAATTTTCAATAGCCTGCCATCATCTGCTGAAGCTAAGTTTCCACAAAAATCTTTATATTGAGTCAAATCCAAATAAGAGACAATTTCCGCACCAAGTAACTTCATTATCAATGCGTTATAGGTATGGATAACAAAAAGTAACCCTGATACACTTTCATCTTTGATGTTTGGTATAGAGAAATTAAGCTGTTTATTTATTTTTAATACTTGCTCATTAGTCAGATTCGAGACTTGCCCAAAAAGTGATTGCCACTCCTTGAATAACATTTTTATTTTATTATTTTCTGTATCTAAAAAATGTTGACTTAATTCATTGGAAAGGGCTCCCATAAGCTTTATTCCAACAGGTGAATTATGCCCGAAGTCATCAATAAGATTGATTGATGTAAGTGCACGTCTTCCATCACTTCTCAAACATTTTGCAACTTTTGTTACTGACATAAGTGACAATGGCATCAAATCCTGATGCCTTATGATTCCATTCTGCACGTAACAAAAAACTATATGATCACCGTCTGTAGCAATGCCTGTATAGTCCCCCTCAGGTATGCCCTCAATTTTTGCTTTACGTGTAATATACTTGTATAGACGATCATTAACAGCTTCTTTGAATTTTTGACTCGCAATTGATCCTTTAAAAAATCCTTTATTTTTCAACTCAATTATAACTTGATTATGAGACAGATCATTTCTATCACGCTCAGCTTTAAACTCTATACCAATATCGGAAAATGATGTTGTCCATGCAATTCTGAGTTCTTCTTCAGTAATGCAACTTCTGGTTAATTTCTTTAGCTTTTCAAATAAAGTGGAAAACATATATAACTCATTTCTTTAATTTAAACTTGATTGGTGACAGGGCATCACGCTAAGTGAACCTGCATTTTTGGGCCGAAGCCACGCTTGAAAAGGTCAAGTTGCACGTTTTATTATACCCTTATTTGCACATAACTTCATTATGGTAGGAAACAAATTCATCAGAAATTTTATGCCCTTCAATATTAATTAAATTTGAAGACTCAAGCATAATAGATCCATAGTCACACATTACATGATGATTTGGACATAATACTATTATGTTTTCTGACACATCAGGACCTTTATGTTCCCCACCTAATGGTTTTATATGATGTGCTTCAGAATAAGCATAACCAGATTTAATAATTATTGCTTCATTACATATTTGGCATCTATTATCATGAATCTGTTTTATTTTTCTTGCTAAATTCGTATCGCGAAGAACCCTATAAGTTGTAGTTTCTTTTCTATCAGTAGTAACAGTACCCTCAGGAAGGTCAAGTGATAAAGGAGTATCATTTACCACCTCACCAAAAAACCAGATCCCCCGTCCCCGTTCAGGCAAGTTTCTAATTTTCCCTTTCTTTTTTAATTGATATAGAACAGTCCTTACCCGATGCTTCCACTCAGGTTCATTTGCTCCTTGGGTGCAAATTTCTTTGCACAAACAAGAATCATCACATAATTCTGGATATTGGCTGCTTACTACTTGATAGATGGATTTAAGATTAATTTCACCATCCTGAATGAAATCAAGCTCATTACCAACCAATGCAGCATATAAATCTGTATGTTTCACCGATCACCTTTTAGGTGGTATAACAGGATATTAAGCGGACAAACATGGAAAACAGAGTCGTCATTCTGACTGAATCAGTCATTTAACCATATTGAATGAAAAGTAAACAGGGAAATGCTGCCGACAGGATGAAATATACCCACGCCGATATCACAAGCCAAAATCAAACCGCGTAGCCATGCGGGTTACAAGGGCGGGGTCACAGATTCGAATTATGAGACAGCGAGAAAAACCGCGTCCAGAAGGCTGATTGCGGGCTGTGGACGAATTAGTCTCAAACGGCAGGAAACCGGGTAAAACTATCTAAATGCTTTGTCCTTCACGTCCTCTCACGCCGTAAACCTTATGAAATATTGTGGTGGGTCTCTGGTGGGTTCCTTAGTGTGCTTTTTTTCTGCGAATGGTGCAAACAGAGCCCTCTAGAATATACTGATACAAATATAACCAGCTAGATAGGTCATATACTCCGGCCTTTCACGCCGGTATCCTCAAATACAAGGGGCAGACCTGCGTGTCTGCCCAATAACGCAGGTTAACCCCTACAGCACCCTGCGTACCAAGGGTAAGGTATTTTTTGTTGAGCCCCTTAACCCTTGACAGAATCAGAGGATCATGATTATTCTGCCTTCATGAATTTTGTATGTACGATCAACTTGATATATGATCATTTCTGAAACATTTTCGAGGCGATCAGTGCGGCCTTCGGCAGCAACCCGAAACTGCAAAAAATGCCCCTGATCCCTTTTTATGGAGATAAACCGATGAACAACATCATTGTTCTTGCCACCAATAACCAGAATAAGGTCAAAGAGTTTCAAGCGTTGATAAAGGATTTCCCGGTAGAGGTAAAATGCCTGAAAGACTACGGCCCCTTGCCCGAGGCAATTGAGGACGGCGCGACCTTTGATGATAATGCCTACAAAAAGGCCCTTCATTACGCACGAGTCCTCGGCGTACCGGCACTTGCCGATGATTCTGGTTTGGTGGTCGACGCCCTTGACGGAGCACCCGGTGTCTATTCTGCCCGCTATAGCGGTGAAAATGCGACAGACTGGGATAATTGCGAAAAACTGCTTCAGGAGATGAAAGGGAAGACAGACCGTACAGCCCGTTTTCAATGCGTTCTCTCTTTAGCAACCCCTGGAGGCCCTGCTCTGACCTGGGAAGGAAGCTGTGAGGGGAAAATCACAGAAGAACGGAAAGGTGATTCAGGCTTTGGTTATGACCCGGTCTTCTATTACGAAGATTTCGGCAAGACCTTTGCAGAGGTCGGCATGGAAGAAAAGAGTGCAGTTAGCCATCGGGGCAAGGCCATGCAGGAGCTGAGCTCTGAGTTTGACAATGTGATGACTTGGCTTCGTCAGCGCATGGAAGAGATTAAACCGAAAAAACCGGATCATGCTGAATTTGAGCATAATGATTGGTCTCAGGAGAGAATGGTCTAACTGTATTATATGAGGAATTCTCCTGAAAATAAGATCACCTTTTCAGGCACAGAATCATAGGGTCAGGTCCCCGTGCCTGACCTGAACAGCCGCCTTCCGGGCAAACACAGGGGTTTGCCCCTACGGGAAGTTCACTCCATCATCGCAACATCCCAGAAGTCCTGCTCTTCTTCATCTGTCCCGATCAGGACAATCCTGTCATTGCGGCAAGGTTCTGTTGCCGGGGCAGGCATGATGATCTGCTCTTTTTCTCGTTGGAGCGCAAGCACGGTTCCGGCCTTTTCAATACCTGCTCTGCGCAGCACATCAATATCAGCGGCATCGCCCAACAGGCATTCCTTTCCCCCTTGGCGCATAATCTGCTTGACCACATCCTTGTCCTTTTCACGATGATTGAACGCAGGCCCTGTTCTTCCAGGGTATCCATATTTGATGACAGGAAAGCGGAGAATTGCTATCCTTTTTCGAGAGTCCGTCATTTCGTCATCCAGGCTATAGAGCCGCACCGCGTTCGAAAATATCATGCATGATCTCCCCTCTTCACCCCCTCCGCCATTATCGGACGAATATCTGAAAACCGTCAGCCACAGTCCGGGCGTCTATCAGATGCTGGGAAAACGGGAGGTGCTCTATGTGGGCAAGGCCCGTGATTTGCGCAAGCGATTATCGCAATACGCCCATTATTCCGGCTCTGCCCATTCCAAAACCGCTGTGATGCTTTCCCATGTGCAGCGAGTGGAAACCATCCTTACCACCACGGAAAAAGAGGCCCTGATTCTTGAAGCCTCATTGATTAAAAAACACCGGCCCCGCTATAATGTCATCCTCCGGGATGATAAGAATTACCCCCTGATCAAGGTGACCGTCAAAGACGACTGGCCCCGCCTGCACGTTACCCGTCGGCGGCTTCGGGACGGTAACCGCTATTTCGGTCCCTACACCTCAAGCTCAGCCCTGCGGGCCTCCTTGCATCTTCTTTTTTCCCTGTTTCCCCTGCGTCGCTGCCGAACCATGACCAAGCGCGGCCGTCCCTGTCTCAATTTTCAGATGAAACGCTGCTTAGCCCCTTGCTGCGACTTGGTAAGCCGAGAGGAATATCAGACCATGGTTGATGAAGTGCTTCTGATCCTGGAAGGAAAGAGCAGGCAGGTGGTGCATCGTTTGCAGGAAAAGATGCGAGCTGCTGCTGACCGATTGGCCTTTGAAGAGGCTGCCCTTTACCGGGATCAGATCAACGGACTTGGCAAGACGCTGGAACGCCAGACCGTGGTTGCCGAGCATCAGCTGGATCAGGATATCTTTGGGCTTGCTCGGAAAAATGCTTCGGTGGGCATTGCTCTGCTCTTTGTCCGGGCAGGGATGGTCAGCGGTGCCCAAACCTTTTTTATCAGCGATCCTCTTGGCGAGGATGACCGCATCCTGCGCGAAACCCTCTTTCAGTACTACTCTGAGCAGCGACAGCCGCCTCGCGAACTCCTCCTGCCCATTATGCCGGAAGACGGGGATTTGGTTCTGGAGCGACTTCGTGACCTGCGCCAGGGCGCGGTGGACCTGCATGTCCCCCAACGGGGCAAACGCATGCAGCTTATGCAGATGGCAGCGGATAATGCCCGCCAGATATTTGCGGAGCAGAGCAGGAAAGAACAATCCTGGCAGACCTTAGCCCGGTCCCTGGAGAAATTCCTTAAGCTCCGTAATCGTCCCGACACCATTGAATGCCTTGATATATCCAACCTGGCAGGAAAACAGCCTGTGGGTTCCCTGGTCTGCTTTGTGCGCGGCGAAAAAGAACCATCGCGCTTCCGTCATTATCGGATTCGCCAGAAAGATGAACCGGATGACTATGCCATGATGCATGAGGTGCTGGAGCGTCGGATGGAAACCGGGTTGGCAAAGGATAATCTGCCTGATCTCCTGCTGCTGGACGGCGGCAAGGGGCAGCTCAATATTGCGGTCAATATTCTGGCCCGCTTTGATCTGCTCAACCGGATTGATCTGGTGTCCATAGCCAAAGAAAAGCAGGAAGAGGGGGAAAAACTCTTTCGACCCGGAAGAAAGAATCCTATTCTTTTACCGGGTCATTCTCCGGCTCTGCTCTATTTGATGCGGATTCGCGATGAATCTCACCGCTTCGGCATCACCTTTCACCGTAAGCTGCGCAACAAGGCCACGCTCCGTTCACGGCTTGATGCTCTGGAAGGGATAGGGGAAAAACGAAAGACCCTCTTATTGAAAAAGCTGGGCAGCTATAAACGGATCATGGAAGCGACCGTTGATGAACTGAGTGCTGTGCCGGGGATCGGCAGGAAAACAGCGGAATCTGTGTATCGGCAGCTGCATGGGGGGCAGGAGGGTTCACAATGAGTGCGTCGCAGAGTCTTGCCGCATTGATTTTTTGATTCCGAAAAGAAGAAAAAAAACGAGTGCCCGGAAGCGATGCGCAAACGGAACATTTGCCAAAGCAGGTGCAGCCTCGCCGCCCTTGACGACACCGAGGATTCGTTGCCTGCCTACAGAGGCATCCGGCTGAAATGCCCTGTCCGCCTTGGTGATATAGCGAATTCCGCCGAAACATGGATAGAAACCTATCAGTCGGTGTACCAAGACCCGACCATCCCGTCCCCGAAAAACCAACACATCACCGGGCCAATAAAATCTTTTATCGGTAATCTCGACAACAGCACCGTCTTCAAGCAGGGGAGACATACAGCAGCCCTGTATTCGAAAACGCAGCGGGGTGTCGGCGGCAAGTTCCCGCAGCACCTTGTCCCGACGCGTTATGTCATCTGAAAATTTCATCTGAAAGATTTTTCCTTGCCAAGCTCCCGGTCCGAGACCCCGTTGCCTTCTTCCTGTGTAATCCCCCCGGCGGGGCCGTAATCATGTCTGCGGCAACGACCGCATCCCTTCACCGTTGCAGTACCCTCCTCATATTATAGACCAAACAGAAGATCATTCAAGCAACAGATTCACTTTCCCCTAAAATACAGATTGAGCCTATACGCTTCAAGGATTTCCTAATGAAGAAAAAATGGGCTGATCAGAGCCTGCCCCGCGCCTGATGATCTCATAAAAACGTTGCGAGGCGTGAATTCAAAAAATTGAACTTTTTGCAAAACCATCACGCTCCTATTGTATTTTTTTTCTTCTTGCGGAAGGAAAAAAGGAGATCCGCACCCCTGCGTGCAACTTATTATACTGTTTTGTTTAAGTAAAAACGGCAATGTCGCCCTGCTTACTTCTTGTTTTGTTAATAGAGTTGTTGTAGGTTTAATATGAAGGAACAGTTCAATATAGATTCTTTTTGCGGGTCGAGTATTCAATCTATAAATCAGGTACAAGAGGAGGCCGGTCCGATGAAATTTTTAGTTCACACAGGTATACGATTCGGATTAATAACAAAATTAATACATGGAGAGTTGAGATGAAAAACTTTTTAGTGATAACTCCCCTGCTCTGGTTGATACTTTCTGTTGGACAATGCGCCCTCGCCGCCCCCTGCCCGGTCGGCCAGAACTTGATTGCCCTGCCCAATCCGGGTACCTGGACCGCCACCGCATCCAGCGTTCACCTGACAAGTGGTCCAGACAATACAATCGATAATAGAACCAACACTGCGTGGCATGCAGCTGCTCCAACTGCTTGGCCACAAAACTTGACTGTGGATATGGGTTCAGTCATGAATATCGGAGGCATACAAGTCTTTCCATTCCCATACGATTTAGGAATGGTCAATGGCTATCAGATCTGGACGAGTACCGATGGCTCTACGTATACTCTACAGACTACGGGCAACCTGCCGATACCGACAGCTAATAATTACGAGGCGTTTTTTATCGAGTTTCCGGCAGAGGTCTCGGCCCGTTATTACCGTTTTGTTGCCACTTCCGGACACGCAGACTATGTCGTTGTCTCGGAAGTAAATCCGATGGTCTGCGCCGCCTCGGACCCCGCCCCGACCACCCCGGTCTTTGCACCTGGCACCTGCCCGCAGTACGAGCTGAACACCGGCTACAACAAAACAGCAGACACAAAAGTTGATCCTAACCTGAAGCAATATGACGAACGCTGGCTGGTTACACGCATCCCCCAATATACCACTGATACGGCTGCTGCCCTGGCTAATGTTAACAACTGGCAACGGGCGGTGGTCTCGGGTGATGTTACCGGGAACGTAGCGGGCAGCGGGTCTGGCAACTGGTACGATTCACCCTATGGAAATGCCGAATGGATCACCCAAAGCATAGATGGAAAGAATGAAACCACCGCTAATGTTGATAATCCGGCAGATGATGTTGATTATCTTTTTCGGCTGGATTTTAACATTAATGTCACCGATCCGAATCTGGTCGGTATTCTCTCACCTCTGAATTTAGGCCTGTTCGCCGACAACACGGTCTGGGATGTGCTCGTCAACGGAACCAGCCTGCGTGTGGCAGGTGATCCTAATCTCCCCACCTCCGGTGCTAATACCTCGCGTGACAATGTATATACATATCTTGGCTATGTCGAAGGAAACCATTTTGATCTCAATGTTCCCAGCTCGCTCCTCGTTCCTGGTGATAATTCGATTGTCGTGCATCTCAAGTCCGGCAATCCGTTTCTTGGTTTTCTGATGCAGACATACTCAGACCCGACCTGCGGAGCAGTCGATTACGGTGACCTGCCTGATACCTACAGTACCCTGGATGCCAGCAGTGGACCTTACCATGTCACCAGTGAGACACTGCGTTTAGGAGCGGCGAATACAGAAGTCGATAGTGACGGCCAGCCCTCAGTCGATGCTGCTGCTGACGATACGAATGGAACCGATGATGATGACGGCGTCACCTTCTACTCAGTTTCTGGCGGAGGGGTTTATGCCGATGCCCAGGTCGTCAACGATACAGGGGCAGATGCCTATGTCTGCGCCTGGTTGGATCGCTGGACCGATGGTGGCGGAGGCACGGCTGCACTGGACGATACTTTCGATCCCGGAGACATCGCAACCTCGCCAGCTCAGGTCTGCCAGGCAGTGGCGGATAATAGTGGCGGAACAACCACTGTCACCTTTAGCTGGAGCGGTTTACCTGCTGTATCCGGTGATACCTACCTTCGCTTCCGGGTGTGTTCAACCCAAAGTGAATGCGAAGATCCCGTTGGATTTGCTGCAAACGGTGAAGTTGAAGATTATCGCGTTGCTTTCGACTTCGCTCCTACTGCCGTGACTCTTGGCGGCTTTGAAATGGAGGCACAGGCCGTTCAGGACTATCTGAACGAGCTGGGCGTCGATCGGTTGGGGCGTGCTGAACTCCTGGCCCTGATACAGGCCTTGGCACCGAACCGACCGGTCAGCGAGTCCGACGATAATGCCTCGCTGATCGCGCATCTCCGGGCTTCCCTGGATCCTGACAATGACGGTCAGGTGGCAGTGTTACGCTGGGACACCCTGGAGGAGCGCGGCACCATAGGTTTTTACGTGCATCGCCGAGAAGAGGCAAAGAGCGACTGGATTCAGGTCAATGACGATATGCTGCCCGGTTTGATAACAGCTCCCATGGGAGGCCGATATATGCTGGCCGACCCGGAAGCCCGTTCCGGAGGAGTGTATCAGTATCATTTGATCGAGCAGGAGGCTGCCGGGACAACCCGCAGCTACGGTCCCTTTACCCTGAAGATGCCCTGATACTTGTCGGACGCCTGCAGGAATGCGGATCCTGTCTTTTGATCATAATTTTTTTGATACAGGTGATGATATGATTGGACAACAAAATATAAAACGCTCAATGGTCAGGCTGTCGGGAGCAATGCTGATGAGCCTGTTCATGCTCGCTGCCGCACCGGTGTCGGCTGAACAGACGAATAAAGACAAGGAGTGGAGCGACTGGAAAGCACTGGACAGGGGCTTTGTCGCCCAACGTCGCGTACCGCCCAAGCTTGATAAGCAGGTCGATGAACGCGGACAGGAGAAAGTCCAGGAACGCCTGCTCAAGCTGGAACAGCTGCGGGATCGCATTGCAAGCACCAACCTGACTTCGAAGAAAAAAGCAGCCTTGGAGCGGCGGCTTGCCAAGCTGGAAGGTCGAGTCGATCAACTGAAGAAAAAAAGCGATAGAGCATTGCTCAGGGAACAGCGGGATACACAGAACGGCCTGTGGTTGCGTACCGGTATGGCCGGTCTGTATGCTGTTTCCGTGGACGAACTCTCTGACATCCTCGGTCAATCGACACGGAAAATTCAAAAAAATATTCAGCGCGGCCAACTTGCCATGAGCAACGGAGGAAAGCCCGTGTCCTGGCACTATGACCGGTCGACGAATTCCGTCCTGTTTGCCGGCGAGCGATATGAAACCTTTTACACCGATCAGAACGCCTATTATTTTCAACTCGGACGCACTCGGACCAAAAGCATGCCGGTTATCGACGGTCGTCCGTCCGGCGCTTCAGTCAATCATGCTCCTTTTATGGATTCGCTGCATTTTGAAGAAGAACCTGATCTCCTGTATTCAACCTGGACAGTGGCGGCTGAACAGGATGCGGATTACTGGTTCTGGGATTATCTCTACGGCGGCTACAAAGACAGCATTGATGTATCGCTAACTGTTCCCGACCCGGCACAAACCGGCACAGCCCATCTTCGAGTTACCTTACGGGGCTGGACCGATCTGGATGCAAACGACGAACACCGGGTATATGCCGAACTCAACGGGCACTCTATCGGCACGATGGTCATCTGGGACGGCTTTACCGAAGCGGAGCTGGCAGCGCAATTTGACCAGAGCCTCCTCAATGCGGACGGAAACAACACTCTGGTTTTACGCAACAGTTATACTCCCGGATCACATCCCGGCCAATGGCTGGACCAGATTGAAATCGACTACTCCCGGATGCCGGTGGCGGTGAATGACGCCCTTTGGCTGCATAATGTCGAAGGGGGCGCACAGACGGTCTCCGGTCTGTCTGATGAGAATATTCTGGTCATTGAATCTCCGGCGGATTCAGCGGCAATACTTGAAAATGTTAAGGTCGAGGCAGATGAAAACGGTCAATGGACTGTGAGTTTTAACGCCGAGACAGGACAGAATTATCTCGTTGTGACGCAGGACAGTATTCATACCCCGCTGATAACAGCGGATAACGCTTCTGACCTTGAAAATAAAGCCAACAGGGCTGAGTATCTGATCATTGCGCCTCGTGATTTTTCCGGCACGGCAGAGGCTCTGGCCGAATTTCACAGGACGCATTTTAATGACGTCAAGGTCGTCTGGCTTGATGATATCTATAACGAATTTAGTTACGGACGTGTTGATCCTTATGCTGTCGGTCGTTTTATGGAGCAGGTTGCACGCTGGCGGGTATCCCCGGCAAACGTCGTGCTGCTCGGCAAAGGATCACTGGACGAGAAAAATCGCATGGGCTACAGCGACAGCTTTGTGCCGGTGCTCATGACCGCCACCCCCTGGGCCCTGACCGCATCTGATGAACGCCTGCTCGGTGCTGAAGAAAACAGATCATTTGCTGTCGGCAGGATTCCCATAACCAATGACAGTGAAGGAATCGCCTATGTGGATAAACTGATCGCGCACAAGGCATCGTTGGCTGGCAATGCTCCTGAACAGGCGGTCCTGTTCGCGGATGATCCTGATAAGGCGGGCAACTTTCATCATAACTCGGACCTGCTTGCTGACCGGTTGCTTACCGATTTGGATTTTTCAGAAATCACCAGGCTCTATCAGCCTGATAATACGGTTCGCGAGACCATGATTCTGTCCGATACCTGGGAAACCGGATACGTGAACTATTACGGACACGGTTCTGTTGCTCAAGTCGGTAATTATAAAGAGCGATATATCACAACCAAAGATGCGGACGCCCTGAACAATAGTGTATTTCCCATCTTCACCGCCCTAAGCTGTGCCGTCGGAAACTTCACAGTTCCAGGTACACGCTCCCTGGCCGGTTCGCTGTTGTTGAATCCGAGTGGCGGCGCAATCGCTTCCATGGCTCCCTCGGGTCTGTCGCTTGACAGTGAGGCCGAGATATTAGGTACTGCTTTTGTTGACAACCTGTTTGGTCAATTGAACAGTATCGGGGAGGCGGTGCGACAGGCAAAGATACAGACCGGCGACCGGTTGTCACCGTTCATGCTGCGAATGTACTCTGTCATCGGTGATCCGGCTGTGAAAGTAGGTTATTAGGGGTTGATTGTTTTTGTAATCTAAGTCAGAAGAGGTGACCTGTTCGGGGCACCTCTTCTCATTCAATGTTCAATGCGTTGTTGTAGCTGCGGGCTGTGACGAAATGACGAAATCTATTCAAGGATTCAGAATGAAAAACACAAAGGGCTTGGACGAGTATAACAGGGGGATCCCGGTGAGCCTTGGCATGACATCAGACAGTGAGAAACGGCGCATTTATTCTCCGCCGCGCGTACTGAGTGCCGAGCTGTTGGAGGCGGCGGCAGCGACCTGTGACGGGTCAGGTACATATGGGAAAACTGCACCTTCTTGTAGCCCCATGATGCTGGGATCATAAACAAGGGATGTCAGTGTCAGCCGAACGCCCTTGGGGCAGTCATTCTCTGTTGCTGAGTCTGCCAGCTGTAATAATTAAATTGAATGGGTTGACCAAGGCGCAAATTCATTCACTTCAGGGTAATTATCAGAGATTTTTTTGCGAACCATCTCCGATCACAGATGAATATTGCATTGAATGCAATGTGTATCAATTAGACCGCGAACCTTGTATCTCACACAAGGAAGTATCATGGAAGGGGCAATACGCTCCTCGGCAAGTGCGATTGGGTAACGGGATTGAGCTGACAGGAATCAACTTTCAAGCAAAAATTATCTCACCTTGTTCCCACAAGTTCTCTTCAATATCCGTTGTCAATGAGCAGGATATAGCCAAGACAAGTGTGATTGAGAACTTTCTGCGAATCTTAACCGCTCATCAGGCTCTTTCATTGAAAGGACTTGTCCTGCATAGTGCGGGCTTGGTATATGACGATCTGGCCTTCATTTTTTCCGGACGATCCAATGCAGGAAAAACCACCCTTACCCGTAAGGCATATCAGCACGGAGCCCGTGTATTAAGTGATGATATCAACGTGCTCCTGCCGGAGGGAGAGGGATATCGTGCCTACGCAGTACCGTTTACCGGAGAGTTCGGTCGTACTCTGGAACATCAGGGCGGTCAGGAGAGTTATCCGGTGGCCGGTATCATTCTGCTTGAACAGGGCGACGGGATACGCACTGAGAAGGTGAAAAATTCTGATGCGGTTGCGGCCCTGCTGGCCGGTTGCCCCTTTGTCAATACCGTTGCCGAGGAATCGGCTTCTCTGTTTGAAGCTGTTATCAATCTGGTTGCTCATCATTCTGTCATTCGTCTGGTCTCTGGCCGTGACGACAGGATTGACGAGATTATGGCGGCCGTGAAAAAAGAGTTGCAGGCAGTTTAAATTCTTATTCAACAAAATATGACTGCACATGTGATGAGTCCTGTAAGTCATAATCGGAAAAAAGATATGGAAACCCTTTTGGATGCTGAACAGATCAGGTTGACCTCCCAAGTTCGTTTTCGTGCTGTCGGTGAGGAAGGAGTCCTGGTCCACCTGGAAAACGGACGGGTCATTGTTGTCAATGAAGTCGGCCTGTTTCTTGTTCAACAGTTAGCTTCTCCCGTGACTCGACCTGAACTTGCCCGGGCCGTTACCCGTGAATTTGCTGTTTCCGCCGACCGGGTTCAGGCGGACCTGCAACTGTATCTGGAAGAACTTGACCGCGAGCAGGTCATAGAATATTCAACGTGATCATGACCCAAAAAGGGCAATGTACAAGGATAGAATTCTCCGCCGGGTTCGGGAGCGACGTCTGCTGCACAGCGTCTCGCTTGAGCTGACCTTTCAATGCAATCTGCACTGTTATTACTGTTATAATGATCGGCTGAAGACCGGTAACATGTTAAGCTTGGATCAATACCGGGTACTGCTTCGGGATCTCGCGGAAATGCAGACTCTTTTTTTGATGCTTACCGGCGGCGAGCCCATGCTCCATCCTGATTTTTTCGAGATCGGAAAGCTGGCCCAAGACTTGGGTTTCGTGGTGCGAGTCCGAACAAACGGTCACATCCTTAACCGAGACAATTGTACGCGATTACGGGAAGAAGTCGCTCCCTATATGATTGAAGTCAGCCTGCACGGTGCCACAGCCGACGTCCATGATCGACAGACTCGGGTGCCGGGCAGCTTTGATCGGCTGCTCAAAAATCTTTCCACGGCCATGGACGTCGGTCTCCGCTGCAGCGTCGTCACAACGCCGACAGCCTGGAATGAGCATCAGATAGAGGAGATGCTTGCTCTCTGCGATGCTCTCGGCCTGCCTTTACGTTTCCAGGGGCCGGTAGGCCCGCGTGATAACGGTGATACCGAACCGCTTGCCCTCCAGCCAGCCCAGGCAACCTGGGACCTGATCTCTGCCCTGCAGAAACAACGTCGCCATGATGCCATGCCTTCACCTGCTCAGGACCAGGCAGCAGACCTGTTTTCTGAGGAACAGCCGGAGGAACGTGCCATGTGCGGCGTCGGGGTCTCCGGCGTTGACATTGATCCCTTCGGCAATGTCCAGGCCTGCATGCATTTGCAGGAACCCGCCGGAAACCTGCACCGGCAATCCATCAAAGACATCTGGAACCACTCTCCGCTTTTTCAGCAGGCGCGGCAACGTGCGGTCTCCGCTGCCAAACAGTTCACTGATACATCTCCCAGACAATTCGGTGCCCCGCTCTACTGTATTGCGGTTGAAGAAAATATCAGACAGATCAAAAAAGTCAGACAAGGCGTTGACTCTGCTCCTGTTTTAATTGATTATTTTGACAAAATTAATCGCGTCTGATCCTATCGATTACTCCCTGTTCTATTTCTTTCTCCCTGTATTTCTTTCTCAGTTTTATCTTGCACATCCTGGTTATATAGGGTATATAAAATTCTTTTTAGAGTATATATGCTGACGCCCTTTTTTAAAAGCGCAGCTTTTTAAAGTACTTACATGATGCTGTTTCAGTGTCATCCCGAATGCAGGATACGTGTTGAGGGGTTACAGAATTCGCTGTGACTCCTTTTTTATTTTTAAATGGTTGTTTGCTCGGCAAACAGCGAGTTTTTTTATCCGAATTCCGAGGGGATCAGAGGGAACGGATAAAATCAGCGGCCAGGCAGCTGTTACAGAGGAATAAGAGATGAACAAAGATCTGGATAAAGTACGGAATATAGGCATCAGTGCCCATATTGATTCGGGCAAGACAACACTTACCGAGCGAATCCTTTACTACACGCAGCGCATCCACGCTATTCATGAGGTACGCGGTAAGGATGGCGTCGGCGCGACAATGGATTCCATGGAATTGGAAAAAGAACGCGGTATCACCATTCAGTCGGCAGCCACCTACTGTTCATGGAAAGATATTGATGTCAATATTATTGACACACCGGGCCATGTGGATTTCACCGTTGAAGTTGAACGTGCTCTGCGGGTGCTCGACGGCGCTGTCCTGATCCTCTGCTCCGTGGGCGGTGTTCAGTCGCAGTCCATTACGGTTGATCGTCAGATGACCAGGTATAATGTTCCGCGTATCGCCTTTATTAATAAATGTGATCGAACAGGTGCTAATCCGGAACGAGTTGTCAAGCAGCTGCGGGAAAAGCTGAACCTCAATGCCGTTATGATTCAGCTGCCCATCGGTTTGGAATCAGACCTGAAAGGTATGGTCGATCTGGTCACCATGAAGGCTATCTATTTTGACGGAGATCAGGGTGACGACATCCGTTATGAAGAGATTCCTGATAACCTGAAAGATGATGCCGAGGAGAAGAGGGAGGAGCTGCTGGATGCGGTTTCCATGTTCTCGGAAGAGCTGATGGAGGCTATGCTGGAAGAGGAAGAAATTCCTGTGGAGCTGATTCGGGCCGCTATCCGTAAAGGGACTCTGGATTGGAGCTGGCACCGGTAATGATCGGTTCCGCTTATAAAAATAAAGGTGTTCAGCCTTTGTTGGATGCTGTCGAGATGTACCTGCCCTGTCCGACTGATGTAGAAAATATAGCTCTTGATCTGGATAATGATGAAGAGGAAAAAAAGGTTTCCAATAATCCTGATGATCCCTTGGTTGCTCTGGCTTTTAAACTGGAGGACGGTCGTTACGGTCAGCTGACCTATGTTCGTACCTATCAGGGTACCCTGAGAAAAGGCGAGACCATCTTCAATACCAGAACCGGTAAGAAGGTCAAAGTCGGGCGTCTGGTTCGGATGCACTCCAATGAGATGGAGGAAATCGAAGAAGCCGGTTCCGGTGATATCGTCGGTCTCTTCGGTGTGGACTGTGCCTCCGGCGATACCTTCTGCGACAGCAAGGTCAACTGGTCTATGAGTTCCATGCATGTTCCGGCACCGGTTATTTCTTTGGCCATCACCCCGGTAGATAATAAAGCCCAGGATAATATGTCCAAGGCTCTGAATCGCTTTAGCAAGGAAGACCCGACCTTCAAGACCTTTGTGGATCACGAGACCAGTGAGACCATTATTTCGGGTATGGGCGAGCTGCATCTTGAAGTGTACATTGAACGCATGAAACGTGAGTACAAAGCCGAGGTTGTGGTCGGTGCTCCTCGGGTTGCCTATCGAGAGGCTATTACTCAGCATGCTGACTTCAATTACACTCATAAGAAACAGACCGGTGGTTCAGGTCAATTCGGTCGAGTGGGCGGCTATATGGAGCCTTTGGAAGAGGAAGAGTACGAATTTATTGATCAGATTGTGGGTGGTGCCATCCCGCGTGAGTACATCCCGTCCTGTGATAAGGGCTTCCAGGCTTCCATGGAAAAGGGTCTGCTGATCGGTGCACCCATTACCGGGGTTCGCTGCCTGATTAACGACGGCAGTTACCATGCAGTAGACTCCTCGGATATGGCCTTTCAACAGGCCTCCAAAGGCGCCTTTAAAGAGGGCTATAAAAAAGCCGGACCGGTTATTATGGAGCCGATCATGAAGGTGGCTGTGGAAGGACCTTCCGAGTTTCAGGGAGCGATTATGGGCAGCCTGAACCAGCGACGCGGCATGATTGTCGGTACCTCGGAAGAGGGGAGCTATACCGTTGTTGAGGCGGATATGCCTTTGTCCGAGATGTTTGGCTACTCAACCACACTGCGTTCTCTGACCCAGGGAAAGGCTGAATTCACTATGGAATTCTCAACGTATAAGCAGGTTCCCAAGAGTGTTTCCGAAGAGCTGATTAAGGAATACGAAGACTCCAGGAAAAACGGATAATGCCTGACGGCATTTTGGGAAAGTACAGCAGTCTGCGTCTGATTGCGGACTGCGCTGAGCGATACGAAAGAGAGACGAAAAAATAAGAGGTGGTAGCATGGGATATGAACCGTTGGTGAAAAAAAATCCGTTACGGGTTTTGAATTTAGCCGGAAACGACAAAAAAATGGGCCTGATCATGGCTCGGGCAGGCCTGGGAAAGACCGCTCTGCTGGTCCAGATTGCCTTGGATTCGATTCTGCGCGGAAAACGGGTTGTCCATATCAGTATCGGTGAAAACCTGGAGAAAACAAAACTCTGGTATGATGATATGCTGGAGATTATCCTTCAGGAATGCTCAGTGGCTAAGCCCCATGAGCTGATTGATATGGTGCAGCGGCACCGGATGATCATGAGCTTCAAGGAATCCGCCTTTAACCGGGCTCGCCTTGAAGAGCGACTGAACGATATGATTCTACAGGATATTTTTAAACCGGATTGTGTGGTGATTGATGGTTTTGATTTCACAAACATGGATCACGAGGACTTGGAAGATATTAATAATCTGATGGAGAGCCTGCGCCTCCAGACGTGGTTTTCCGCGACCAGTCATCGTGAGGATGATCGGGTATCTCCGTCAGGGGTACCTGCCCCTTGTCATGAGCTTGACGATCTTTTTGAGACGGTTGTGTTGCTCAAGTCGGAGCAGGAGTATGTTCAGCTGGAGATCATCCGTCATAACAGCGATGCCTGCAGCGGCGACGCACATCACCTAATCCTTGATCCGGCGACCATGATGGTTAAGAAGGATGACTGATTAATCTGCTCATCGGTACAGAAGCAAGATGCGATTTTTTTCGCATCTTGC
>MTKS01000010.1 GCA_004028495.1 Candidatus Electrothrix marina | reverse complement strand
CAGAGCAAGCGTCGCGCCTTGTCCAGGTTGACGTTGTCCGGCCAGCTATTGAGCGGGGCAAAGCACTGGTTGCCGGTGTTTCCGCCGCCGCGACCGTCACCGGTGCGGTAGGTGCCTGCGCTGTGCCATGCCATCCGGATAAAGAGGCCGCCGTAATGTCCCCAGTCAGCAGGCCACCAGTCCTGCGAGTCGGTCATCAGGGCGTAGAGATCCTTTTTCAGGGCGTCCAGGTCGAGCTTCCTGAATTCCTCAGCGTAGTTGAATCCCTCGTCCATCGGGTCTGTCAGCGGTGAGTTCTGATGAAGGATTTTCAGGTTCAACTGGTTCGGCCACCAGTCCCGGTTGGACGTGCCTTTGCCTGCTGCGTCTTCAGATGTCTTGCCGGTTACCGGGCATTTGCTCTCTTTATCCATTGTGGTTCTCCTTTCAGATTTGGGGTTGTACTGCTTATGAAGTAAGGTTCCAAATACTGCTCTTGTCGTCCTAACATACTTACTCAACTTTCTGACTTGAATTAGCCGAAGCTCAAAAAACGGTCTAATATCTTAAAATAAATAATTATTACATTGGAAAGCCTCTCTGTTTTCGGCATATTTTTTTCGATGAAAAATTCAATAAAATCAAAAAAGAGAGACTCGGATGGATATTACCGAAAAACACCGGGCGCAACAAGAGGCAAAGCGATTAGAAAACCGAATTAAATGTTGGACGAATCATGGGCCGGGATTTTTTCGGGACCATACTCGTCAGATCCTGCCTGTTGATTTTCTCGCTCTCCATTTCAGTGCAAATATGGGCCGACCGACCAACGAACTCGTAGCCATGACGGGAGCAATGGTATTGCAACAGATGCATGATCTCACTGATGAAGAGGCGTGTGAGCAGTCCGCCTTCCACAATGGCATTGCTCCTTGGATATCACTGATAACTCTGACAAAGTTTCTTATGTCCGCCCGGGAAGTATTTTGAACATACGCTCTGTTATGACGAAATACGGACTTTAGCCGGCCCTTAAAAATATTCAATAAAAAAGACAGGTTCGGCATAACGCTTGCATCCGAAACATGCGAGGCCTGTCCGCGAATCAACCAGTTACCTGGCTATCATTGTTCACGATGCTGCTGTTCAATTTCAGCATGGTTACCTGTTGTGAAATAATTCTGAAGGCGGTAAGGTAACTTAATTTCATCATCCAAAGAAAACAAGTCGGAATTATTCAATTCTTTCTTTCCGCCTCCCTTAATCAAAGGTTACCGAAGTTTATCATGACAGACCATCTGACTCCGGAACAACGCTCATGGAATATGAGCCGTGTGCGAAGCAGACACACCAAACCGGAACTGGTTATTCGATCGCTCCTCCACCGGGCCGGGTTTCGTTTCAGAATCAAGAACAACAAGCTTCCCGGCTCCCCTGATATAGTTCTCCCCAAATACAAAACCGCTCTTTTTGTCCACGGCTGTTATTGGCATCGCCATGAAGGCTGCTCCAAGGCAACCATGCCGAAGAGCAATAAGGAGTTTTGGCGGAAGAAATTTGATGGTAATGTAACCAGAGACCGCAGAGTGCAGGAGGAACTTAAGCAGCTGCAATGGCGCGTTATGGTACTCTGGGAATGCGAGATAATGAAAGATCCGCTTGCGGTCCTGGACACTGTGATCAGGCCGTTGAAACAGAACAGCTGCCGGGAATACTCCCTGGATCTGGATCGCAAAGAAATTCTTAAGGTTGCCGAGAAAAAAAACAGGTATTATCTGAACAGCAGCAAATGAGGTGAAAAGTAGAGTGCTCCGCTTATCCTTCACCTCATTTTTTGCAACAGGACAGAGATGGACAGAACAGATGAGTATGGTACACTGTTATCAGGACACCATTTCTATAAACGGTCGAGGGAGAAATCAGGCAGTCAATGCACAGAAAATTGAAAAAGAAAAAAAACACGATGGAGCTTCTTGCTCCGGCTGGGAGTTTCCCTGCCTTTGAAGCAGCTCTTGAAGCCGGAGCCGATGCGGTGTATGTGGGTGCGCCCGGCTTCAACGCCCGTGCCCTGAGCCGGGATTTCTCCTTTGCCGAGATCGGTTCCATGATCCGCCAGGCCCGTCAACAGGAGGTCAAGCTGTACATTGCCATGAACAGTCTGGTGAAGGAATCCGAACTGCCTGCTGCCTTGGAGGCCCTTTCCTGTTTTGAGGCATTACGCCCTGACGCCCTGATCATTCAGGATCTGGGCCTCCTTTACCTTGCTCGTACCTGGTTTCCAGACCTGCCCCTGCATGCCTCCACCCTGATGTCGGTCCATAATTCCCTTGCAGCGGACGAGCTGACCAAGCTGGGATTTGAGCGGGTAGTGCTGGCGCGTGAACTAACCATCGAAGAAATCGCCGCGATTCACCGGAAAACCGGTGCCGAGCTGGAGGTCTTTATCCACGGCGCGATGTGCTTCAGTTATTCCGGGCTCTGTCTTTTTTCCAGCATGCACGGAGGAAAATCAAGCCTGCGCGGCCAATGCGTCCAACCCTGTCGCCGTCATTATTCTTGGCAGCGGCCCGGCAAACAGACCGGAAAATTAAATCTGAATAAGAGCAGGGGCGATGGAAAACAGAAGAGCGGTTCGGCAGCTGGCTATCTTTTTTCTATGAACGATCTTTGCGGAATCGACATGCTCCCTGAGATGCGGGATGCCGGCGTCAGCTGTCTGAAGATCGAAGGACGATTAAAGAGCGCCCAATACGTGGCCAATACGGTGACAGCTTACCGAATGGCTCTGGACTCCCTGGATGAACCGGATGCTGTTCAAGAAAAAATCTTACAGGAGGCCCATAGACTCCTTGATGAGGCAATGGGCAGGAAGCGGTCCAGCGGCTATCTGCTCTCGGAAAAACCGTCCGAGGCAACAACCCCTTCTCAATCCGGCAACAGCGGCAGGATGCTCGGTCGGATCAAAGGGATACAACAGGAGCGAACCCGGGACGGTAAGAACAAGTTAACCCTTCAAATCCTCCTCGCTGCCCAAGTGAGCGAAGGAGACCGCCTTCGTCTCCATGATGAACAGAGCGGCAATCGTTTCAGCTTTACCCTGCGCTCCTTACACGTCGGGGGGCAACGCCGAAAAATCGCTCGTTCCGGCCAAAAAGCGCAGCTTTCCCTGCTGGTTGAAAGAAAAGCGCAGGTACATCGTCATTTCCAGGGTACGCTGTTTAAAGTGGATGTAGGCTCCCGGATTATGTGGCTGGAGCTGGGGATGTATTTGAGTTTGTAGAACTCCCAGATGGCTGGCAAGAAATTATGCGACG
>MTKS01000009.1 GCA_004028495.1 Candidatus Electrothrix marina | reverse complement strand
CCCCAAAACCCAACATGAGCCTTATTTAAAACTATCCATGCGGAACCGCTCGCTTGAGCAGTTCGTTGCAAATACGTTTCTGGATTTACTTCTTCCTCTGCCCCTTTTTTCGCTTCACGGGCCTTTTCTGCTCCAAGCTGCAAAGTGCCTGGGCATCGGATAAACGTTTTTCCGCCTTCTTGATCAGGATTTCATGACTGCCCTTCTCGTGCTTGCCGGTGCGCTGGATGTATCTGCCGTCCGCCTGCATTTCCCAGGCACTGCGCTGATCAGCAAGCTGCACGTCAAGGATTTCCCGCAACTCCTTGCGCAGCTCCTCCGGTTCCACCGGTGTGATGACCTCCACCCGGCCCTCCAGATTACGCTTCATAATATCAGCGGACCCGATAAAGTACTCTTCCTCGCCGTTATTCTGAAAATAATAGATACGGCTGTGTTCCAAAAATCTCCCCACTATAGAGATAACCCGGACATTTTCCGACAGGCCGGGAATACCGGGCCGAAGTCGGCAGGTATCGCGAATCAGGAGATCAACCTGCACACCGGCCATAGAGGCTCTGTACAGAGCCGCCGTGACATCCTTATCCTCCAGGGCATTGGTTTTGAACTGGATTTTCCCCGGATTCTTATTGCTATGAACGGCAATCTCCCGCTCTATTTTTTCCAGCAGGGCCTTTTTCAGCACCCGGGGCGAGGGCAGCAGTTTGCGGTAATTTCTCTCCGGCGCATAACCGGTGGTCAGATAATTAAACAACTCGGTGAGATCCTGGGCAATCACCCGATCACTGGTCAGCAGGCCCAGATCGGAATAAATCCTAGCCGTGCCTGCATGGTAATTGCCTGTCCCGATATGGGCATATCGGCGCAGGCCGTCAAAATCCCTGCGCACCACAAAGATGACCTTGGAATGGGTCTTCAGGCCCACAACCCCGTAGGTGACATGGACTCCGGCCTCTTCAAGATGCTCGGCCCAGCGGATATTGGCGGACTCATCAAACCGGGCCATAAGCTCCACCACCACGGCCACCTGCTTGCCGTTCTGGGCCGCATCCAGCAGATAGGGAATAATTCGGGAGCCTGCCGAGGTGCGGTACAGGGTCATCTTTATCGCCAGCACTTTGGGGTCACAGCTGGCCTCCCGGAGAAAACGCTGCACAGAGCTGTCAAAGGACTCATAGGGATGCTGGAGCAGGATGGCCCCCTGCTCCCGGATAATATGAAAGATATTGGGTGAATCCCCGGAAAGACGGGAATGATCAAAGGGCTGATGCAGGGGATAATGGAATTCCGGAATATCAATGGAGGCGATCTCAAAAAGATCCCGTTTTCCAATGATACCTTCCACAGTGAACACGTCCTTTCCCTCATCAATACCCAGCTCGGCCGCCAACATTCCCCGATGAGTTGCCGACATATCGGCATCCACTTCCAGGCGGACAATCTCGGCAAACTTCCTATTCCGCAGAGCCGTCTCAATGACGGACAGCAGGTCATTGGCATTGGCACCGTCCTGCTCGGTAATGGCATTACGGGTGACCCGGAAAAAGGCACAGGACTCAATAACCAAGACCCGGAAAAACCACGGACAGATTATTGGCGATCAGGTCTTCAAAACGGATATAGAGATAATCTTCCCCCACCCGAAGAAATCGGGGAATACCCACCCCGGTGGGCACCTTGATCCGATTCAGAAAAGGGTGAGCGTCATGCAGATATTTCGTCACGACCAGCAAATTGATGGACAGGTTGGAGATAAAGGGAAAGGGGTGGGCCGGGTCCATGCCCTGGGGGGTCAGGAGCGGATAGATGTTCTCCTGAAAATAATCATCCACCTCCTTTTGCTGGTCTTTGTCCAGCTCCTGGTAACCGACAATCCGGATACCCTGCTCGCTGAGTTTACCGAGCAACTCCTGCTCCAGCTGTTCCTTTTTCACCAGGATGCTGCGCACCACCTCATGACATTCATCAATCTGCCCGCCCGGCGTACGACCGTCCACGGTCAGTTTGCGCACCCCGGCCCCGACCTGCTGCTTCAGGCCGCCGATCCGCTTCATGAAAAATTCATCAAGATTGCCGCCGACAATGGCCAGGAACATGATCCGCTCCAGGAGCGGGGTTCGTTCATCCTCGCCCTCGTGCAGTACCCGGTGATTAAATTCCAGCCAAGTCAACTCCCGGTTCAGGTACCATTCCGGCGAGGTGAGATCAAACTCCGGCTTGTTCGTGCTGTCGCTCTGTGTATCCGGGTTCTTTTCCTTGGGCTCCACTGCCACAACCTCATTCTTTTTAATCATCGTGCTCTCTTCTCTTTGTTAAGACCGCAGCTTGCGGATGGTGTCGAAATACCCGGCTTTCACCTCAGCAGGAGGAACCAGCCCGGCACAGCTCCTTCCGCTGTAGTATTGAGCAGTTGTGGTGGGAAGTCAACATTTTTCGCTTTACTGGTTTGATTTGGGATACCTTGATTATGGAATTTGAATCTGTGATCTTGACCTGTAACCCGCTTCACAGCGTGAACACTGTTATGTGGCAATAGGAGTTGTGGTATGATAAAATTAACGATCTTGAAAAATTGATTAAAGCTACTGGATGGAAACCTAAAGAAGAAAAGAGAGCTATTGACATGCCAACTATTTCAATGTTTTATGGAATAATTATCTACATGTATTATTTTGATAATAAAGAACATCAAACACCTCATATTCATGCGAATTACGCTGAGCATGACGCAGTTATTTCAATACCGGAAGGTGATGTTTTAAAAGGTGAAATGCCAAATAAAAAACTAAAATTAATCAAAGCATGGATTGAGATCCACCAAGAAGATTTAACAGCTGATTGGAAACTGGCGGTTGAAGGTCAGCAACCATATAAAATCAAACCGTTGAGGTAAAAAATGTTGAAGGTAAAAAAAGTTAATGCAAATAATGATTATACGTTATTTGTTGAATTGTCTGATGGACGTTCCGGGATATTTGATGTTAAACCCTATCTTGAGAAAGGTGTATTTACACAGTTAAAAGATAAAAACTATTTTAAGCAAGTAAAACCTTTTTTTTGTGGAATCGCATGGCCTAACGAACAAGATTTAAGTGCGGATACAATTGCTTATGAATTAAATCAAAATAAAACCACATAACGAATAAGGTTTCAGCAGACTGCAAAAAATCGCGGCTACTGAACCAGGTACCATTCCGGTGAGGTGAGATCAAACGCCGGGCTTCCCTTGCTTCCGCTGTAGTATTGAGCAGTTGTAAACGGAAGTCAACATCTTTCGCTTTGCTGATTTGGTTTTCGGATCGCTTGATCATGGAATTTGAACCCGCGCCCCCGACCTGTAACCCGCATCACTGCGCGGTCTGATTTTGGCCTGTGATACCGGGGTGAGTACATTTCACCCTGTCAATTGCTGTTTCTTGTTTACTTTTCATTCAAGATGGTTAAGAGTTGGTTTAGACAGAATGACGACTTTGTTTTCCATGTTTGCCCTTTTAATATCCTGTTCGATCACGCAATATGAAAACATGCTCTTCCTATGAGATTGTCGTCAAAACGAGCGAACTGAACTTTTCACCCTGTATTGTCAAAGACATTTGCTATATCGGCACATCCCGCCGGCGTACAGGATTCTCACGAAAGAGGCATTAAAAATATGAGCTCTGATGGTCTGCTATTAATAATTTATGTACTGCTGGCATTGGTTTTTTCATTTCTCTGTTCTGTGGCGGAATCGGTACTTTTAAGTATTACGCCTTCATTTATCGAAGGGCAAAAAGAAAGGCGGCCTAAGCATGCCGCGCTTTTAAAACGACTGAGACAAGATAAGGTGGACCAATCACTTGCAGCCATTTTGACACTAAACACTATTGCGCATACGGTTGGCGCGATCGGTTCCGGGGCCAAAGCGACAGCCGTATTCGGAAGCGCATGGTTTGGTCTGTTTTCTGCTGTCATGACGCTTTTGATCCTCTTTTTTTCCGAAATCATACCTAAGACGTTAGGAGCCGTCTACTGGACAACACTTGTAGGTCCAATTTCCTCTTTTCTCAACATCCTGATTGTGCTGCTTTATCCAATTGTGTGGATTTCGGAGAGACTGACAAAGCTTATTTCACACGGAAAAGATATTCACATTTTCAGTAGAGACGAATTCATCGCCATGGCTCAGGTAGGAGTAGAGACGGGGCATATTCGCGATAAGGAATCAAGGATTATCCGAAACATATTCCGATTCGAGTCGCTCAAAGTGGACGATATTATGACACCGCGTACTGTTATCTCCGCATTACCCGAGGACATGCAGATTATCGATTCGTTGAAACAAGTTACCCAAATTCCTTTTTCACGTCTGCCGCTCTATACGACGCATCTTGACAACATAACTGGTTTTGTTCTTAAAGAGGATATTCTGATCAACGCAACTCAGAAGCGAGGTGATCAAAAACTCGATACCTTGAAACGTGAAATACTTACTGTTCCGGATTCGGTATCGTTGACAGTATTGTTGGAGCGGTTTCTTAAGGATCGTCAGCACATCGCTATAGTCGTCAATAATAAGCATGGAGGGACGGATGGACTGGTGACACTAGAGGATTTAATCGAGACGATTATGGGTATGGAAATTATGGATGAAACAGACGATGTTGAAGACATGCGCGCTCTAGCACGAAAACAATGGAAGAAACGTGCCAAGGCAATGGGACTTGATGCTGATATCTTTGACCAAAGCAAGGCCGAACAAGCCAATTCAGCCGACGCAAAAACCGCGCGGTTGATGAGCAGGTTAGGGAGTAAATAGGGTCATAAATAGAAGTCAGACCCCTATTTAATACACATTTGACAGAACCACCAGATCCTGATATCTATTCGGCAAATTTTTCACTTCCCATGCCTGCGGGAAAGACATTGCCAATACACACACCACATCATCATGCAGCAAATAACAGATAAAGTCATTACCGGAGACCGCATCACCGGCGAAGAATTCCTCCTCCTTGCCGACAAGGCCGACCTCTACCAACTCGGCTTCATGGCTGATGCCGTCCGTCAGCGGCTGCACCCGGAGCCCCAGGTCACCTATGTCATTGACCGCAATATCAACTACACAGATATCTGCATCTCGGCCTGTAAATTCTGCGCCTTTTTCAAGGCCCCGGAAGACCCGGAGGGCAAGGTACTGAGCAAGGACGAGCTGCTACAAAAGATCAGCGAGACCCAGGAACTGGGCGGCACCCAGATCCTCCTTCAAGGCGGTCTCCATCCGGACCTGCCTTTGGTGTTTTACGAGGACATGCTCCGTTTCATGAAGGCCACCGGCATTCATATCCACGGATTTTCTCCGCCGGAAATCTGTCATTTTGCCGAGCTTTCCAAGCTCTCGGTCAAAGAGGTTCTGCAACGGCTCATGGCCGCAGGCCTGGATTCCATACCCGGCGGCGGGGCTGAGATTCTCACCGACCGGGTGCGGCAGCAGCTGGCCCCGCGTAAATGCTCAGCAGATGAGTGGATCGCGGTTATGGAAACAGCCCATACTTTGGGTATGCGCACCACGGCCACGATGATGTTCGGCCATATCGAAACCTGGGATGAACGGCTGGAGCATCTGCAACGCCTGCGCGATCTCCAGGACCGCACCGGCGGCTTTACCGCCTTTATCCCCTGGCCTTTCCAGCCCGACAACACCGCCCTGGCCGAGGCCATGCAATCTCATCAGGGATCCGGCATCGAAAAGGCCTCCGCCTTTGCCTACCTGCGTATGCTGGCCCTGAGCCGGATCTTTCTCGACAACTTTGATAATATCCAGGCATCCTGGGTGACCCAAGGCCCGAAGATCGCCCAGCTCTCTCTCTTTTTCGGGGCCAATGATTTCGGTTCCACCATGATTGAGGAAAACGTGGTCGCGGCAGCAGGGGTACATTTCCGTCTCTCAGAACAGGAGATCCGAAACCTGGTCACCGATGCCGGTTTCGCGCCGCAGCAGCGGCTGATGGATTACACTCTGGTCGGGCAGGAGCAGTGAGAGTAGAAGCGGTGACAGACAGGCTGACAAATAGGCTAATAGTCCATCGTGCCCCCTGGCTGCTTCCTATAAGCCGTCAGCCCATTGCAGACGGTGGTCTTGCTGCCCAAGGCGGTCTGATCGTTGCTGTCGGTAATTTTAAGCAAGTAGTCCGAAGTTATCCGGGAGCAGAAATCATTGATCATCCTGATGCCGTGCTCTTGCCCGGCCTGATCAACGCCCATACCCACCTGGAACTTTCTCATCTCGCCCATCTTTCCCAAGAGCCCTCCCCTACAAGCTTTACCGGTTGGATCGGCCACATGCTTGCCGAGCGGGCCAAGGCTGATGCGGATAAAAAGACCATACTGGACGCAGCCCGTGCCGTGCTTAGCCGGCAGCAGGACCAGGGCGTTGTCGCCATTGCTGATATCTCCAATACCGGTTTCATCCGAGAACTGACATCGGAATTTCCAGGCCACCTGCTCTGCTTGAAAGAATACCTCGGTCTGCGGGCATCCGAGCTTGTCGCCTCCCTGAACAGCCTGAAGGAGGAAGTGGATCACCCCGATGCATGCTGTACCGCCCATGCCCCCTACTCCACCCACCTTGAGCTGCTCCGCGCTTTGAAAAACAGGGCGACCCGGTTGGGTCAGATCTTTTCTATCCATACCGCTGAATCAACAGCCGAGCATGACATGATCAGCCAAGGCACAGGAGAGCTGCGGGACTTTCTTGAGCAACGGGGATTCTGGGCGAGCAGCTTCCGCCCTACAGGATCGGACAGCAAAGGCTCAGTGTCCTATCTCCATCAACACGGCCTTCTTGACAGCCGAACACTTTGCGTGCATTGTCTTCATGTGACAGATCAGGAAATGGATCTACTCGCAGAAACCAAGGCCAAGGTCTGCCTCTGTCCGGGCAGCAACCGCTATCTCGGTGTGGGCACGGCCCCGGTGGAACGATACCTGCGCAAGGGTATCCTGCCCGCCCTGGGCACGGACAGCCTGACCAGTAATCCCGAGCTTTCCATCTGGCAAGAAATGCGCCTGCTGGCTGAGGAGCATCCCTCTGTTAATCCGGCGGATATCCTCCGTATGGCAACCTTGGGCGGGGCCGAGGCCCTGGGCCTGAACAGGCGGCTCGGATCGCTGGAAAAGGGGAAAGAGGCCGCAATTGTAGCTGTAAAATTGGCAGGGTCAGTGCGGAATACTTTCTCCTTGGCAGAATACTCACTATATCAAGATATCAAGAGTAATTTTGTTTATTCTCTTGCATAGCCATTTAATTTTTATTAAAAAATGTGAATATCATAATGAGCGCGGCCGCGCTCGGCCTATTCAACATTTTCAGAGGATACAACCATGTCGCAAAATCAAGATCTGTTTTCCAGCCTGCTGGACGATACAACAACCAATCTGGATGTAATGGCCAAAGGCCCGGTGGACGTGGCTTCCCGACTGGCGGAGTTGGAAAAGGAACAGGAGGCGATTTCCAAAATCGATGATGATCAGGAGCGATTGAAGCGGGAAACGATTCTGACCTCCAAATTGGAAACCCTCCGTCAGACCATCCAAAGCGATGAAAAAGACATGGCCAAGGCCGTGTACGGGATGAAGGTGCTGATTGACGGCATGGATAAAGAATTCCAATCCCTTGTTGAAGATTCCGACGAAGAAAAGAAATTAGTTGCTGAAGCCGGTCAGGCTTTTGAGGAAGCGAAAAACGGGCTTGAGCAGGCGAAAGAGTATAAGGGCTTTCTGGGTCTCGGATTCGGCAAAGAAGGTAAGATGCGGGAAGCCGAACAGATGATGAAAGATGCGGAGAATCGCATGGAGGCTTCCAGAAGACAAGCTGAATCCATGAAACGCGAGCGCCTGATGTCCGCCGATATAGAGCATACCCTAAATATCATTCAGGTCATGGGGCAGAAAACCATTGATATCATGACCGAACGCACCTCCAGTATCCGTACCCAGCTGGAGTCGATCAAGGCCCGCAAGGAAAGAGCCTTTGAGATAAAGAACGAGGCCTCGTCAAGAGCTACCAAGCTGGTGGAGATTGTGGAGCAGCTGGAAAGCGAGGTACAGAACGAGGAATTGGCAATTGATTCCTTTGAGACCGGGACAGCAGAACATACGGGCCAGCTGGCCAAGGTATCAAAGCTTCGCTCCAATCTGCTGGAAGAACGGGGGAAACTCAAGGTGGTTCAGGCGGTTCTTGATGAAAAGACCAAATCCATTCAGGAGCATGAGTCTCATCAGGAAGCCCAGCAGAAATTGCTCAGTAATCATCAGATGTGGATCGCCACCCTCAAGTCCAAGCTCCAAGAGGATCTGGTCAAAGATCAGTCCTACTTGGAAATGCTCAAGGCGGCGGCAGATCAGGAGATCGCCCAGAACGTGGACACCATGACCGATGAAAAAAACGCCCGTCAGATGGAGAACGTGGCCAAAATCATCGTGGCCTC
>MTKS01000008.1 GCA_004028495.1 Candidatus Electrothrix marina | reverse complement strand
CAAAGAAGCAGAGAAAAAGCGCATATATTTTTATCATGGTTCCACTCATCATAGCCGTCACTGTTTTCATGAGATTCAATGAAAAATCAATCCTCTTTACCCCAGGGTTCCTGTTGAAATATATCCATCCTGCTCTGATAGTACGCCAGATTTTCCTGATCAATTTCAGCTGCTTTTTTTTCAGCGGCAACAGCCTCCCGTACCTTTTCGTTAGCCCAGAGGGCCGTGGCCAAGGTATCGAGAACATATCCCTGCTCAGAAAACCGGGCAGCTGAACGGGCCAGACCCAACGCCCTGACAGGATCACGCAGGCTGCGGTTTTTTGCCGTCAAGAGCAGCCAAGCCATATTATTGGCAAGTTCCGAAGAAACAGGAAGAGATCGTAACGCCTTTTCATAGGCTTGGAGTGCTGCTGATTCATCCCCGTTTTTCAGCATCAGATCGCCGAACAACTTGAGCCAGCGGCTGTTTTCCGGTTCCTGCTGCAATTTTTCCTCAAGCACCGCCTTGACATAATGTGCCTGAGAGCTGTCATAGAGTTTCTCCGTATCCAGCTGGTGCAAGGACCAGGAGCCCGCACTGATCAGGAAAAAATACACAGCCAGACTGCAAGAGACCTTCCAGTCGTGCAGCCGAATATTCCTTGGATTATTCTCACATTTTTCCAAAAAGGCGATACGTTCTCCGATACCGAAATGATGCCAGTTCTTTTTATGACGAATATTGCCGCTCATGGCTGCGATCTTTTCAAAAGAACGAATCAGGGGAAAGGCCGTCTTTTGCGCTTTGAACACATAGAGATCAGCCTGCCGTTCAAAATTTCTGATAAAATAGCCTAATAAAAAACGGAAATAAAGCAGCATAATCAGAAAGACAATTGCTGCTTCAAAAAAAGTCAGCAACTTATCGCCGGAGATCTGCGACCGAATCAGCAGGTGATAAAACCAGTCATTATTGAGCAAAAGGAGATGGAGCGGCTCGGACATTGCTTCAGCGAGCAGGCTGAAACCGAGAAAAAGCAGAAGATAAAGGATCAGATGATATTTCTTCACATGGCCGATTTCATGAGCAAGAACCGCTTCCAGTTCTTCCTGATCCAGAGCGAACAACAGAGCAGGAGTCAGGAGAAGGTATCTGAATTTCGGCACAATCCCCATGACACCGGCTGTTATCATTTTTCCTTCAAACAAGGGCCAATAGAGGATCTCGGAAGAAAAATTCTGGCTGCGACAAAATTGTTCCACCCCATGGCGCAGCGGCCCGGACTCCATAGGAGTACATCCCCAGAGACGGCGGATTACAGGGGGAAAGAGCAGGGCCAGCAGAACAAGGAAGAACAGAAAAAACAACAGCTCTCCCCAAGGGGCTCCTACCCGATTTTCCATCCCGGACAGAGGGAGTATATTCAGCAGATCAAGAAAAAAAGACAGGATCAGCCAGGGAAGAATGATGGTCAGGTTTGTTCGTATATTATTGAGGACAAAATCAATCGGAGAAACAGAACTGTTGAAGATACGACGATAACCGGGCAGGGCACGGAGCCACATCAGGCCGAGAAAACAAAAAAAGAGCAGCAGGCCGAACAAATTTGCCAAGACAGGAAGGGTATTATTGAAGGACAGGGGCCGGGCATAATATTTCAGATCAAAGGCAAAAAAAGAGGCGATAAACAACACGGTTGCAAGGAAAGAAGCCCTTTTTTCCGCAGAAAAATATCGTTTGGAACTGATGGAGCGACGAGAACCGAAGAGTTTACCGGCAAGAAAAGAAAAGGCGAGCAGCAGCAGGGCGAACAGAGGCAGGCCGAGCCAGGGAGGCAGCCAAGGCTGCTCCGGTGCAGCGGCGGTGGAGACGACAAAAATTACCGCCAAAAAATATATCAGATTATTATAGATCATTCATTCCCTGTCTTCCTGTGCTCAGAGTGTTGCCCTGAGCTGATATTATTGAATCCTTTCAGGATTCTTCAGTACAGAGATCTCCGTCATGAAGGGGCTCCGGGCGATTGACGATGCTCACAACCTGCCCCGTGTACCGAATATACGTTCCCTTCAGGCATCAGCCCGTCCAGTACGATGAGTCCTTGCTCTCGCCCTCGGGCTCCCGCAATTCTGCAAAAGGCGTTATTGAATCCGCGTGAACACTCCGTAATAATTCATCAGGGCGACAAAGAAAATCTTCCTCCAGCGTATCTGCGAAAAATTCGTTTTTATAGCGGGTAATCAGGTTGAGATGGCCCCAGCGGGTCAGATAATACACCACCAGACCGGGCAACCGGGTGTAGATATTTTCTTCCGGTGCAGGATCAACAAAGCTTGATTGCTCCAGTTTTTCCACAGACAGCACCTTGGGCAGATAAACATCTTTGAGAAACATGTATTCCGGAGGCAGACGGGCGGCAATACCGAACCAATTGAGAAAATCGGTGAGCCGTTCCAAAAAAAATTTTCCGATTCTCACAAAGGGATAGGGTATATACATTTCCCTTGGTTTATCCAGCTCAAGATAGGCCCTGATTGTCAAAATCAGATCATCAAGCGCCACCGGCTCCTTATCGACAAAATGATAGATCTGTCGGGAAAATTCTTCTCGATGTGTCAGGATATGGTGGACAAACCAAGGGAGTTTATTGGCATTACTGTATGAATGCCTGATATCCTTCTTGGTGAAGAGAAAGGGCATGGATTCATCGGCCATGGTAAAAAGCAGACGATGGAAGCCCTGAATCTTATGATCGTGCTCGCCGTAAACAATAGCGACCCGAATAATAGTATAATCAAGACCTTGGGTTTCCCCCATATATTCCAATGTCGTTTCCGCCATGAGT
>MTKS01000007.1 GCA_004028495.1 Candidatus Electrothrix marina | reverse complement strand
AAACGAGTTTCTCAGCTTTCTTTGCTGTTGTCCTTGTCTTCTATGGGTTTCGGGTCATCATCGCTTTTTGTGGCATCTTTAAAATTCCTGATACCTTTTCCGATACCGGAGCCGATTTCCGGCAGTTTCCCTGCACCAAAAATAATAACAATAATAACCAGGATGATAATCAGTTCAGGCATTCCGAGTCCGAACATACTCTCTCACCTCTTTACAGTTTGTTCCGTAAGTAGTAAAAATAATCCGCACTACACGCAGCAGGGCGGTACGTCAGTGTAGCACCAAGAGGCATTTCCTGTCAATAAACAAGAGCCTGTCACGGTGTTTTTCAAGCAACATCAACGAGATTTTTTCTCTTTCCTCACCACCTCAACGGTTACTCCCGGATCCCCAATGAAGCATACAGTCACAAAGCATACTGTTACTATAGAAAAAATTATACCCGGAGGAAAAGGACTGGCCCGGACAGCTGACGGACAGGTTGTCATGATCCCCTTTACCCTGCCCAACGAGAGCGTGCTGGCCAGAGAAGATACAAAAAAATCGGGCTATCTTGAAGGGAAAGTCGAGAGAATACTTTCTCCCTCTCCTGCTCGAATCGAACCCCTTTGCCCTTTATACGGGGAATGCGGGGGCTGTGATTTGCAACATGGCAATTATCACGAGCAACTCAACATCAAAAAAGGGATTGTGACTGAGTCATTGCACCGTGCCAAAGTACCCATTGGACATGTACAAAAGCATGTGCAAGATACGATGGCCTCACCAGCCCAATGGGGGTACCGTTATCGCCTTCGCCTCAAGATCAACCATGCTGGACAGCTCGGTTTCTTCAAAAAAAAGAGCAATGAATTTCTTCCTGTCAGCCACTGCCCAGTGGCAGCACCGGGTATCAACTCCGCCTTGGCCGAGCTGACTGAAACCAAGGCTCTACTCCCGCTAAGCGGACTCTACCCGGAACTTGAACTCCTGGAGTCTCCTGCTGACGGAAAAATCACGCTCGTTCTCCGAGGTGACAAGCATAAAACTCCACCATCCACAACACTCCAGGCCCTTACAAAAATCCCTTATATTCACCAAGCGGGATGGGTTTCACGGAAAGGATTTCAATATCTTTCCCCGCAAGCAGATCCGCTAAGCCAGCATGTTCGGTTTGGTGAAAAAAGCTGTACCTTGTCTTGGTCCGGAGGCTGTTTTTCCCAAGTCAATCCTGGTCAGAACGAGCAGCTGATTCGCTTGGTCTGCGAGCTTGCCGGAGCCCTTTCTGGAGATCTAAGCGGCAAAACCGTCCTCGACCTTTACTGCGGCATGGGCAATTTTTCTATCCCTCTTGGGCTTTGCGGCGGGACCGTAACCGGCATTGAAGGCAATCGGGAAAGTATCCATTGGGCAGAAAAAAACGCCGGGCATGCCAAGATTAAAGCCCATTTTTTCACCGCAGATGTACGCGAAACCCTGAAACAGCTTTCCAAGCAAGGGGAACAGGCGGATATAATCCTCCTTGATCCGCCTCGAAGCGGAGTGGGGAAAAACATTACCTTGCTCTCACGCTTGGAGCCGGAAAAAATTATTTACGTTTCCTGTGATCCAGCCACCCTAGCCCGAGACCTGAATCTCCTCAGGCCTCACGGTTACATGATTACCCGTGTTGTTCCTGTAGATATGTTTCCCCAGACCAGCCATGTTGAATCTGTTGTCCTGCTGGAACGAGGCTAATGTAGCCTAAACAGATGGAGTTTCGCCGTCGTCTTTCTGTTTACTGATAAAAATTCGTCCGGCAATAATCCCGGCTTCATAAAGAGCAAACAAAGGAAAGGCGAGCAAAACAGTCGCGGTAACTTCACCGGCTGTCAGCAAGAAGGAAAGAACAACGATAGCAATATAAAAATATTTGCGCTTCGCTGTAAAGTGGTCATGAGTAACAAGCCCGACGACCGTGGTCATGACCATAAGAAAGGGAATTTCAAAGGAGATGGCAAAGGCAAGCACCATGCGGGCGACAAAGGTCAGGTAAAGACCCAGTTTGGGCATAGGCTCCAAATTTTCCCCGGCATAGCTCATAAAAAAAGACAAGGTTTTCGGAAGAACAATAAAAAAGCCAAACAAAGCTCCCCCTATAAACAGACCGGTCGACCACAGAATAATCCTGCGGGCCACGATCCGCTCCTTACTCAGTAACCCCGGAGCAATAAACATCCAGCATTGATACAGCAGGTAGGGAAAACTCACTATAATCCCAGAAAGAAGGGCCAGTTTAATGTAGGAGACAAAGGCATCGGTCAGCTTGGTGTAGACCAGCTTTTCCAAGGTCGGAGCTGCCAAAAACAGCGGTTGAGTACAGAATGCCGCAAGATGCTCAATAAAAAAATAGGCAAGAGCTGTACTCAGTGCAATAGCTGCAAACGATTTAAGGAGCCTTACCCGTAACTCTTGATGATGCGGACGAAAACGCTCTAAGATTGAAGCGGTACTCATGCGACAGAAGAAGGACGTAGTGCAGAGGTATCATCATCGGGGGTATTATTGCTCTCGGCCTCATGCTGTTCCGGTTTATTATCAGCACCGCCTTCTATAACCTCAGTTTGCTGATCAGAAATGCTCCCTTTTTGAAGAACAGGCGCTGTTTCCTCTTCCCAGGAACGCGGGGCCAGAGATTCTATTTCAACTTCGATGGCCTCATCGCCTTCTACGATATCTGAAGCAGGAGCAACCTCCCCTTCTTGCTTCCACTGATTGGGATTCCTTGTTACATCTTCGAGCAGATGTGTTTTCATCTGACCAGCTGTCTGCTGGAGATCATGCTGCACCGAGCTGACAATCTTTGTTTCTTCGTTCAGACTTTCTTTCACCTGGTTCATTATATTCTTGAGTTCGTTAACACCCTTTGCCAGCGAACGAGCCAACTCCGGGAGCTTGTCCGGTCCGACCACAATCAATGCTACAGCCAGAATCACGATCATTTCTGGCAAACCTATTCCAAACATATTATTTCCACGGTGCTTTTATGAGTATTTTTGTGTATAATTATCTAGCTATATTTTTTTGATACCGGTACTGTCTTCGGTATACGTACTATATATTACACTTAACTTACTGACAGTCAAGGGTAAACCTGCACAAAAAGGCTTAGCGTAGTCCTTTAAAATAGCACCTTTTTTCTTGACGCTTTTTTTTCAGTATAGTTTAGTAAAGATAATAGGGTGCGAAATTCTGTAAATATACCTACTGCAAAATTAAACAAAAAAGGATGTGGCAAACACATGTTGGCTCACTTGAAAAATCTATCAATTGTTTTTATTACTCTTCTATCCTGCATGCTTCTTAGCACGTTAGCAGCTGGTCAAAATCAGGCTGAATGGCTGAATGATAAAGTGACTGTTCGTTTTCAAGAAGAGCCGATGAGTACAGTCCTAGGAGAAATTGCTCAGCAGACTGGCATAGCAATCTTATATGATGAAAAATTGGCTGATCAAAAGGTAACAGGCTCCTACAAAGAAATCAAATTTTCAGAAGCAATTAATAGACTGTTCAGTGAAACTAACAAGAGTATTCAAGTCTTCAAAAATGAAAAGAAAATTATTGTTAAGACTTTTGGAGCTAAGCAGTTTGTTTTGGCCTCTTCAGCAGAAGACGTGCCAAACAATTTTCTCAGTGAAGATAAATTAATAACCGCTGTTGAACTTCAAAAAATGCAGCGGCAGCGCTATAATGAATACAGAAAACGAATAGCTAATGATAACGAGGTA
>MTKS01000006.1 GCA_004028495.1 Candidatus Electrothrix marina | reverse complement strand
ACACGACAGCTTTTTCATTAAAAAAGGATGAGATGAATCGAAATATTGCCCACCCTACCGTCTGCCCTGTGACGCCTTATTTCATTCTATCGGCAGCGAGATAGTAGACCCGTTCCGACCGGTTATCCCCGGCTTCCCCAGAAGATCCCCCGTTTTACTCGCCCTGCGGTAGGAAAAGAAATCCTCATTACACACGGTACAGATCCCCATTGCCTCAATATTTTCATCACGCACTCCGGCTTCTTTCAGCTGCCAACGACTGATCGCCCAGAAATCAAAATAATTTGCTGTCACCTGCCATTGATGAAAAGGCAGGGGGAGTTCTTTTTCATAATGAACAAACTCTGCGCAGCAAGGACCTAAGGAAGGGCTGATCACCGCCCGCAGATCTCCAGGTGAGGTGCCGAAGTGCTCCTGCATTGCCCTGACTGTTTTGGCGATAATATTGGCCACACTACCTTTCCAGCCGCTATGTACTGCGCCAATGACCTTGCGCTGCGGATCATAAAGCAGCACAGCCTGGCAATCAGCCTGCTGAATAAGTAAGCCCACACCCTTTTGGCCGGTAATAAGGGCATCAGTGTCTTTATATTCCTGATCGCTGGTAATATCTTTCACAACAGTCACCTGATCACCGTGAACCTGCACGGCAGAAGCAAGATACTGCACGTTGAGCTGCCTTTTCACCTTTTTCTCTGTTATCCCGGACCGCAGCAGGATCGTCACCCACTGAGAAGCTGAGATTCAGATCGGTAAAAGGCGACGCACTGACTCCTCCCTGACGGCTGAACATAGCATGCGGGGTGGTAATGAGTGGGGACGTGGAGAAAAGCAGGTCAGGTTGTCCTGATGATATATCGTGAAAGGATTGTTTTTTCATTTTTTTTGATGTGCTTCTACAAAAAAAGGGGAAAGCCCTTCGACTTTCCCCTAAAAAATATATTACCCCTTATGCCGGGCAGACACGCAGGTACTGCCCCTACCTCTGAGTAATCGGTTTAAAAAAAGACATCCAGGGTGACATATACCTGATCAGCACTGTCCACCGGCACCACAGAACCAGAATCGGTGGCCATGCTCAAAGAAGCCGTCATCATGGCAGCATCATCTGTGTCATAGGGTTTGGTGTTCCAGTCATTGCCCGTGTAATCATACTTATAATGCTGATATCCCCATCGGACAAAGGTCTTGGCGTACTTGGAAATCGCCTCTCCGGCAGGAAGATCGTAAATCATGTACAGCTCACCGACATGACCTCGGGCTGCCAGCTTAGCCAGATACAGATCATCATGTCCGGGGTTAAAGGCAACCCAGTATTCGGAACCGTAGTTATACTCCGCACCGATTTTCAGGCCAATATCGGGAAGGTCATAACGAATACCCGCGTATAGGGAATAGCCGTTTTCGCCGGTTGTGTTCGTGCGCCAATCAGGATTCGGGGTCATGCTGCCATCAGCCTGCATGATCATGGAGGCTGCATAATCGTTGAACATGCCGCGTCCACCAGGATCGGTACGGCTCCAGCCGCCGGAGAGGAAATAGGTGATATTGTCACCCGCTGTCGCCTGATACACCGCCGAGGTGTGATAGAGATTGCCCTCAGTATAGTTACTTGCCCGTTCGTCCATCATGGCATGAAAATCATCATCCAGAAAGTTCGGACGCATAAACATATTCAGGGCCGCAAAGGATTGAAAATAGAGCAGACGATCTTCCGTTTCCAAAACATCCCAGCTCAGACCGGCAACATCAGTATCGTCCAGCGGATACATATCTGTAGAACCGTGATAGGTCGCGGCATCCCACTGCAGCCCGTTTTCAAAGCCCCGACCGTAACAGAATCGGACACGACCGAGTCCCATGCTTTCGTTGCCCCAATCGTATTGGTATCCCAGAGAAGCACCGTCAAAAGCATATTCCATCTGAGCTGAGGCTGTTGCCATACGCTCGTCAATACCGAGACGAATCTGACTCGGCATACCGTCCGTGGTCGGGCGGCGTCCGATAGAAAGCCAGACAGGGGCACCGCCGATGTTGGTCCAGTTCACATAGGCCCGGTCAACCCGTACCGAGTTGTCCGCAGGAGTCCGGGTTGAGTTGCCGTCAAACTGGGGCCACCAGGTATTCATATCGTTCCTGGCGTAACTTTCCATACCCCAGGTCTTGTACATGGCCAACCGCCCTTTGAACTTCATGTTTTCAGTGGCCTTGACTTCCATATTCAAACGAAAACGATTGGTCAGCAGCGTATCATTGCCATACTCACGTCCGCTTTCCAGGGCACCGGTTGCAGGATTGAGGTAATCAGCGCCTGTTGCGCTGTACGAGTCGAGACGAGAACGAAAATCTCCGGTCAAAAGGAATCGTGACGCAAGATCCCAGGCCTCGGATCGCTCTTCAAGGAGTTCGTTCATGTCCTCCAATTTGCTTTCCATATCTTCAAGATTTTCATTCATGGCCTGCAATTTTTCATCATTTTCAGTAACGATCTCGTTTTTCCGGGCAAGTTCCTCCTGCAGCTGATCGACCTGTTGCGCTAACTCTTCAACTTTTCCGTTAGAGATATCTGCCGGTGCCTTTACTCCTCCTGCCGTTGCAGCGGCAGGCAGAGCTATCATTCCGGCAAGTGTCAGTATTGAAAATGCTTTTTTCATGTTGTTCCCGAGTTTTTTTTATAAGCATGCAGCCTGACCGGACGCTGATCAGGCTCCTATATATAGAGTATAAGCCATCGGTATGAGCATTTGCAAAAAAAAATTTAATTTTTTGAACTTTTCTGTCGTCCCCGCTCCACAGCACAACAATCCAATAAAGCAGTTGACCCCTGCGGTTAAGGAGAATATACTTCATTCTTCTTGAGCAGTGATATAACAGCTATCCTTAACATAATAAAAAGAGTGCCGGATAATGAATTTTGAACCGAAATGGATCGCCTGGGAAATTACCCGTCGTTGCAACCTCAACTGTGTGCATTGCCGGTCTTCTTCCGAGCTTGATATTGCCGGTCATCCTGATTGTTCTCTTGAAGAGGCAAAACGCATGCTGGATGATATCAAATCCTACGCTGATCCGGTCATGGTCCTCTCAGGCGGAGAGCCGCTTTTGCGCCCTGATGTTTTTGATATCGCCTCCTATGGAACTGATCTCGGCTTGCGGATGTGTCTGGCAACCAACGGCACCTTGGTAACCAAAGAAACCTGTCGCAATATCAAGGAATCAGGCATCAAGATGGTTTCCCTGAGTCTGGACGGTTCCACTGCTGAAGTACATGATAATTTCCGAAACCAACTCGGAGCATTTGAAGGCACCATGAATGCTATTCGACTGTTTAACGAACACGGTATTCAATTTCTTATCAACTCTTCCTTTACCAAGAGAAATAAAACCGAAGCACCGAAAATTTACGAGCTGGTCAAAAAACTGGGTGCCACGGCCTGGTATTTATTTATGATTGTCCCCACCGGGCGCGGTGAGGATATCATGGAGGAGTTGATTCCGGAATCGGAATACGAGGATATCCTGAACTGGCATTATGATATGGAAAAAGAAGAGCAGGAAATGTTGGTGCGTCCGACCTGTGCGCCCCAGTATTACCGGATTGTGCTCCAGCGTTCCAAGGCCGAGGGCGAAAAATTTCAACGCCGCTCCTTGAAATTTTCCACCGGCGGGTCAAAAGGATGCCTGGCCGGCCAGCTGATCTGTCTTGTCGATGTTGATGGCAATGTGCTGCCGTGCAGTTATTTCCCAAAGTCCGGCGGCAATATTCGCGAACAGTCTTTTCAGGATATTTGGGAAAATTCAAAGCTTTTCCTGGAACTCCGCAATTTCAAAGGGTATAAGGATAACTGTGGACGTTGCGAGTACGTCAATGTCTGCGGCGGCTGCCGGGCTCGGGCTTATGCCATGACCGGTGATTATCTGGCCCAGGAGCCCTTTTGTACCTATCAGCCCCGAAACGTAACAGGAGCGTAGGGACACGGCGTGCCGTGTCCCTACGGCACCCAGCAAGAACGACGGTATGCAAGGGCGAACACATAGGTGCGCC
>MTKS01000005.1 GCA_004028495.1 Candidatus Electrothrix marina | reverse complement strand
CATAATTTTGATGGTGCCCCTTTGGAGTGTTGTTTAAGCTAACAGCCAATTGTAGTGCAGTAGTGCAATGAAACTGCTTATTTTTTGATGTGAAAGGTACTTTTGCAACTTACTGTTATTGTCTCCTTTATTTGTAGCAACACTCAACAGGGCGACCATCATAATTTTCGAGTCGTTTTATCGCGTGATCAAAGTATTCCCGATTAATCTCAGCTGAAAATGAACGACGATGTAATGTATGGGCGGCTACTGCGACGGAACACAGGCCGCCGAACGGTTCCCAGATCACATCGTTTTCATCGGAAGACGCTTCTATAATCATTTTTAACAACTTCAACGGTTTCTGATTCATGTGAAGGCATTTGCTTTTATTTTTGAGCCGCTCCTCTCCTCTGACAGCCGGTTCCGACCACACGTTTGTAATACCCGTTTTACAATAAAATTTTGCCCGCATCTCTTCCCATTGTTTCTTTGAAAGAGGCTTTTTCCCATCAAGTGTAAAATACGGTTTTCCGTAGGGCGTGCCGTATTTATTAGCATATTTCTGTAATTTTTCAAACGCTTGCGGAGGCGGAAAATACCACAGATGACATTTTGTGAAATATTTTCTTGTAGCGGCATTTTTTACGCCGCATGCCTCATTGGTTTTACAGAAAGGCAACCCCGTTCTTTGCCATTCATAGCGGAGCCAGTCTTTAATTGAGAGAGGCCCTTTTTCGGACGGCAGAGTTACTTTTTTCACATACTGAACGCATACTTCTGTGGTAACAGGAAATTTCCGCAATGTTTTTGTATTTGCGTTGCCCGCAATATGGCCGATACCTTTATTCCAAATATGGCAGTTACGAAATTCCCATCCGTGGCTCGATATTAAATTATGGACATTGGCCCAACCGAGTTCAGAATTCCAAAACCATAATGTTGTATTCGGCTTGGCATATCTGCTCCATTCTTCCAAATGAAGTGCATAGCTTTCGGCAAGATTATCCGGTGTCAGAGGGTCTCCCTTATAGGAACCGAGACCGTAAGGACCGTCTGAAATAATTACGGTCGGGGAGGGCCATTGTTTGTACAGTTGCAAACTGTCACCCAGATATACAACCGCACCTTCTCTGGCGAACTGAAATGTTTGTTGAGGATACAATGAGTCAGCATCAGCACTTTTCTTTGATGTGAAGCCGGGAACGCTCATCTGCCGCAATACTGCTGTTGTCATCTGTTTTCAAAAATTATAGATAATCTGCTCGTTTTTTCGCAGCAAAATATATTTCGCCTCACGAACAAATAATAGGGTTCACAGAAAAACGCAAGAACAAGCGCATCTTCCTTTTTAAACGGATTGAAGTATTTGCCTTATCCTGATTAAAAAAATATGGTAATACTGCTCGTTCGCAGTATCAGCGACAGCATAACGATCCCATCCTGACAGGAAAAAATCCTATGAAATTACATTCCGTCGGCATAAAGCATTTTACCTGCCCAGTATCTATACGAGAACAAAAAGGAGGCATGCAGCAGACAGTTGCTGAAATCAACTTGCAGGCCTCTCTTCCCCACCGCTTTAAGCAGTCATGCCTTGAGACATTCACCTGCATTTTGGCCAAGTATCAGCAGGATATGCACACGAAAATTTTCCCGAAACTCCTGACTGAAGTGCAGAGCAACCTCCAGGCGAAACAGGCGGAAATGGAAATGCAATTTCCCTATTTTATCGCCAAAAAAGCCCCTGTAACCGGAACAGAGAGCCTGATGGAGTATGACTGTTCCTTTATCGGGAGTATCGGGAGTATTGACAATCAGGAGCACCAGCTCCTCTTAAAGGTCAGCGTGCCTCTCACCACGCTCTGTCCCTGCTCTAAAGAAATCAGCACACAGGGCGCACATAATCAGCGGGCCGAGGTTATCCTGACCGTACAGCCTCTGGGATTCATCTGGTTGGAAGAACTCATCACTCTGGTGGAAAGCTGCGGCTCCTGCGAACTCTACGCTCTCCTGAAGCGACCGGATGAAAAATTTGTTACCGAAAAAGCCTATGCAAATCCCATGTTTGTTGAAGATGTGGTGAGAAAGGTCGCCCAGAAAGCAAAAAATCACAAGATGATAGGCTGGTTTTCAGTCAGCGTGGAAAGCTTTGAGTCCATCCACAAACACAGTGCCTATGCCTATGTCGACAGTACTGATCTGGATCGGGAATTCACGAAGGAGTAAAAAGGGAAGCAAAAGAGAGGGGCATATCCCTCTCTATGCCGACTTCGTCTCTCCGGTTTGTCTCCTTCCTGTCTACTTTTCAATCCCGCCGAGACAGAGATATTTCTGTTCCAAGTATTCATCAATGCCGTACTTGGAGCCCTCGCGCCCGATACCCGACTCCTTGATGCCGCCGAAAGGAGCGGATTCTGTTGACATGATACCTGTATTGACCCCGACCATACCGTATTCCAATGCCTCGGACACGCGCCAGCATCGGCCTATATCTCTGCTGAAAAAATACGAGGCCAGACCATAAGGGGTATCGTTTGCCAAAGCAACAGCCTCTTCTTCCGTGGAAAAAGAAAAGAGCGGGGCCACCGGACCAAAGGTCTCCTCATAGGCGATCTGCATTTTTGTGGTCACATCAAGAAGAATGGTCGGTTCAAAAAAGAAGCCTGTCTCCCCTACTCTCTTCCCCCCGGAGCCTAACCGGGCACCTTTCCCCAAGGCATCTTGAATCTGCTGCTCCACTTTTTGGACAGCATTCAGATCGATAAGCGGTCCTTGGTTCACTCCTTCATCAAAGCCGTTGCCGACTTTGAGCTGCTCCTGTACCGCTTGAATCAGTTTTTCCGCAAAGGCGTCATAGACTCCCTCCTGGACAATAAAGCGATTGGCGCAAACACAGGTCTGACCGGAGTTGCGATATTTTGAAGCGACAGCATTGATAACAGCTTCATCTAAGTCCGCATCGTCAAAAACAATAAAAGGGGCATGACCGCCCAGCTCCAGGGAAATCTTTTTGACCGTGTCCGCACATTGGCGCATCAGCATCTTTCCTATTTCAGTAGAACCGGTAAAACTGAGTTTTCGGACAGCCGAGCTTTCTGTTAATGCCCCGCCGATTTCAGAGGCTGATCCGGTCAGGACGTTAAAGATACCTGGGGGTATCCCTGCCTCCTCGGCAAGCTTGGCTAAGGCCAGAGCGGACAACGGCGTCTGAGCGGCGGGTTTCACCACCACCGGACAGCCGGCAGCTAGGGCCGGGGCTGCTTTGCGGGTGATCATAGCGGAAGGAAAATTCCACGGTGTGATAGCGGCACAGACGCCGATCGGTTGCTTTAAGACAATGATCCGTTTCCCTGGCTGAGCCATGGGAATGGTGTCCCCGTATACCCGTTTCGCTTCCTCAGCAAACCATTCCACAAAGCTGGCTGCGTAGAGAATCTCTCCCCGTGACTCTGCCAGCGGCTTACCCTGTTCAGCGGTCATGATGATCGCCAGATCTTCCTGGTTCTCAATAATCAGATCATACCAACGCCGAATAAGGCGAGAACGTTCATGGGCGGTTTTGCTTCTCCAGGCGGGCCAGGCCGCTTCGGCCGCCTCTATAGCCTGAAGCGTTTCTTCACGTCCCAGGTAAGGAACAGAGCCTACCAGTTCATCGTTTGCCGGGTTATGCACAGCAATGCTTTTCTCATTTTCGGAGGAGACCCAATCCCCGCCGATAAAACAACGACTGCATAATAACTCTTTATTTTTTAAAATCATCGAAACAACTCCAACTTATGAAAAGAAATATAAAATTTTAAACTTCAGAAGTGTCGCCACAATGTGTGACCCGGCAAGCTTGTGCTTTTTGCTGGTAAAAAGGAAAATTTATGATAAACAATCAAAGAGGGGTTCTTATAAGCAGTGTATTCTCAACAACGCGTTTTCCTTGCGGCAGAATAAATTTTCAGCCGTTAATGTTCCCGTTGCCCGGACAATTAAAAAACAGCAATTCGTTCAGGGCTTCTTGCCGGCAGAAAAAAATGATCTCAGCAGGACAGAAAAAAACACTCAGAAACTATCTACCCATAGAAATTACCGCCCAACATGCAGACACCGGAAAAATTATGGCCGGCCCCCTTCGGGGAAGACTTTTTGATCTTTCAAAAAACGCCGCCTGCCTGCTGATGAGTGAGATTATGGATGATACATATCATCTTTTTTACTCAACACAGGAAGATAACCTCCTCTTCCTGAATCTTTTTTTCGACCTGCCTTCAGCCCCTGACGAGCAATTCAATGAGCACTTCAAGATAACTGCCGTCCCGCTTTGGTTTAATATTTTCCAGCAAGGACAAATCCGGAATTTTATCATGGGTGTTGAGTTTACCAGAAATATTGAAGAAAAGATAATGAGACAATTATTGGCCGGTGCAGCTCGGCACCGTAAAGGGATGTCGTAACAAGCTTCAGCCTCTTTCCCCTTTCCCTTTCACCTCTCTTTACTTTGTTTCTTTCTCTAATCCCAGCACGCTGTATGTCTGTACAGAGTACTGCACACCTTTCAAAACCATCTTGCCCACATCTTTCACCAGCACCTTCCGGGCGGGCTGTTTTCGCTCCAGATCCTCAAGTACCTTATCGGTTATATATATTTTGGAAGAAGTTGCTTTTGAAGCCAGACGCTGAGCAATATTCACCTCGGTTCCGATGACGGTATAATCCAAGCGTCTGGCTGAGCCGACATTACCAAGAAACATCTCCCCCCGGGTTACGGCAAATCCCAGATCAATCGTGGTAAAAAAAGGATCCTTTGCCTGCCACTCCTCTTTGAGATCGGCAAAACGCTCCCGGATGGCAAGAGCGGTCTCTATGGCGGTGTAGGAGGGGTTATCAAGCTCTATAAGGGCACCGAAGATCGCCAGGACAGCATCACCCATGAACTTGTCCACTGTGCCTCGGTATTCGAAAATCGTTTCGGTAAAAAGCTGAAAAAACTCGTTAAGAAAATCGCGCAGAACAGCCAAAGGAATTTCCTGGACCATTCCGGTGAAGTTACGGATATCCGCGAAAAGAACTGTCGCCTCCTTTATTTCACCGAGACCGGTAGTGAGAGCGGCATCACTGGCAAGCAGCACCTGCGCGACCTCAGGGGCAACATATTGCTCCAGCAGAGCCTGTAACCTAGCTTCCTGAGCCACTGATTCAAAGGCATGAACATTTTCTACGGCCAAGGCGGCCTGGGTACTGAAGATACCGAGGATTTCAATGTCGGAATCAGCAAAACGGATATCACCGTCTATATAACTGACATTGAGGACACCCAGAATCTTGTCGCGAACAATCATAGGAAAGGAAACCGCAGAGACGATTTCCGGTCGTTTCAGCAAATCAGCGAATCTGGAGTCATTTTGTGTCTCCTGATTAAGGATGACCGGCTTGCGCTCCTGAAAAACCCGGCCTGCAATTTTATCACCGGGCTTTATCTTGATTTGATCAATCATCTCCTCAGGAATCCCGCGAGAAGCGGCAATGCGCAGAACTCCTTCCTCATTATCATACAACATGACCGACAGGCTGTCCGCAGCCGTCTGATCCCCAATAACATTGAGGAGGCTTTCCAGGACATCATGCTGACTGGTGGAGGACATAAAATGTTCCCCTAGGCCATACAGGGGAAGCAGAGCACGAAGTCGGGCATTTTCTTCCCGCAGGGCAGCGGACTCCATTGCTTTGGCAATCCTATCCCGTACGTGATCAGGATCAAGGGGAGGAGAGAATAGTCCGGCGAAACCGCTGTCCATTGCTGCCGGACAAAGGCCGCCGGCAGATTCCCTGTCCACTATCAAAAAACCGAGCAGACCCGGCCGAGATGCACGCAGGCTGTCAAACAACTCTATCCCACTTGCCCCTGGCAGATCCTGAACGACGAGAACAACTCTGACCGGTTGATGAATGCAGATATTTAAGGCCTCGTACTCGAAGCACCAGTCTACATCATACTCATCCAATATGTCAGTCACCTGTTGACACAATTCGGGCTCGTCCGCAATCAACAGGATATCCGGCAGCATTATAAATACTCTTTGTGCAATTTTTTTAACGTATTGAAAGAAATCGTGGAAACTGATCCATACGACAAACGATCCTGTTTGTTCTTTCGCGGGCGAAAGAATTCTACAAACATTCTACCATTCACTCTCTGACAAGGCAACAGCGGCGATTAATTATTCTTTTTCAGAAAAAAATTCCGAATTTATTTTCAACAAAGAACAAAAAAAAATTAATAAATTAATAACATACTGTTAAACCCAAAAAAGCATTCGGCATAATGTGCTTTTTACATGTTATCATCTTGACGCCCCTTTATTTTCTTATGATAATATCATTCTATGAATGAAAATAAGAAGATGGAAAGTCATCATTTAACACCACTGGCAGAGCGTATGCGACCGGTTTCACTGGATGATTTTTTCGGACAGGAACACCTTGTCGGCAGGGGAAAATTACTCCGTGAATTAATAAGCAACGGCAAAATTCCTTCCTTGCTTCTCTGGGGACCGCCCGGCTCCGGAAAAACCACCTTGGCCTCTATTTTAGCCCATAGTATTCAGGCTGATTTTATATTCTTTTCCGCCGTGTTATCCGGGGTAAAAGAGATTAGGAAAATTGTTGAGGAGACAAAAAAAAATAAGGAGAAAGCAGATAGACCAACCATCCTTTTCGTCGACGAAATTCATCGTTTTAACAAAAATCAGCAGGACGCCTTATTGCCCCATGTAGAGAGCGGCCTTCTAACCTTAATCGGCGCAACAACGGAAAATCCCTCCTTTGAGGTTATTGCGCCCCTGCTCTCGCGCTGCCAGATGCTGCTCTTACAGCCTCTTGCCGTTGAAGACATAACAAGTATTCTTCTTCGGGCCTTGCAGAACGAAACCAAAGGATTAGGCGATTACGGAATCCAGATGGAAAGAGAGGTTGCGGAGATGATCGCCCGGGCTGCTGACGGCGATTGTCGGCGGGCCCTTAACTATCTTGAGACCGCTGCAATCCTTATCGTAAAACAAGAGAGCGACACCCCGCTGGCTATCACTCGCCAAACCGTTCTTGAGGTGGTGCAGGGACAGACACTTCGTTATGACCGGGCCGGAGAAGAACATTACAACCTGATTTCAGCCCTGCATAAAAGCCTGCGCGACAGTGACCCGGACGGAGCCTGCTATTGGTTGGGGCGCATGCTCGTCAGCGGCGAAGACCCGCTCTATATCGCCAGGCGCTTGATTCGTTTTGCCAGCGAGGATGTGGGGGTCAGCGATCCAAGGGCCCTGGATGTGGCAATCAGCTGCCGCAGGGCCTATGACATGCTCGGTTCTCCCGAGGGCGAACTGGCCTTATATCAGGCCACGGTTTACCTAGCTACGGCACCGAAAAGCAATGCCTTGTATTTAGCAGAAAAAAAGATTAAAGAAGAAATACGTCGTTCCGGTGCATTGCCCGTTCCTCTCCATATCCGCAATGCCCCCACAGGCTTAATGAAAAAAATCGGGTACGGGAAAGGATACCGGTATGCCCATGACGCTGAAGATGGTCTAGTCGTTCAGGAACATTTGCCGGATAAGCTCACTGGAAAGCGTTTTTACCTGCCCACGGAAAGAGGATTTGAAGCTGTTATTCATGATCGCTTGAGTAAATGGCGAAAAATCCTTCAGCAACGGGCACAGCAACAACGGGAGAAGAAGACAAAAAAGCCGGGATAACCCGGCGAAGGAGAGGTTATTCGTTTTCTGATAAACTTCCCCGACCGGTGAATGTATCCATAAGTACCAATAAATACAATTAAATGCCCATAAGACCTCGTAACACACTTCAAAACCAAAAACATAGTTGACGATATCATGAATCTTATAGCGATGCTGTCTCGAAGAAAACGCATATTCCCCCATTTTTTTCTGCTGCTGATTTTGCTGCTGACCGTGGCACCGTCATCCTGGGCAAAAGAATTTTTGCTTTTTTACGGAAATGATGTGCGCGGTGAACTCCAACCCTGCGGTTGAAAGAAAAAACAACTGGGCGGACTGTCCAGAAAGGCATTACAGATAACAAAACTTGCTCAGCAGGAAAAACTTCCTTTTTTGTTTGTTGACAGCGGCTCTCTGCTTTTTCAGCATACAAAGATACAGGCGAAAAGGGAACAAGCGAAAAAAGCCCAGGCCGACGGTATTGCTGCGGCTATGCAGGCGATGAACTGTCAGGCTATAGGTATCGGCGCCCACGACTTGGCCGGTGGTCTCAGCGTATTAAAAGAGCTTCAGGAGCGACATAAAACCGTTTGGCTCTCCATGAATCTGGTTGATCCGGAGAAAAAACAACCCATCTTTGCACCGTACCTTATTACAAAAGTCGGTGACTTAAAGATTGCTTTATTCGGGTTGACCGATGATCAGGGCGAGCATAACGGAGAAGGCAAGGAAAAAGGCTATACCATCCTTCCTTGGCAGGATGCCCTGCCAAAGACCCTTGCCGAAATCGGTAAAAAGGTCGATATGACCATTCTTCTTTCAAGCTATTCCTACCAAATCAATAAAGAAATAGCTGAAATTGTTGACGGCCTTCATATGATTCTTGAATCGGGGCATGCCGCTCCGACCACGGAACCCTATAAAGTTAAAAATACGCTGATTGCCCAAACCGGAACACGAGGAAAATACCTGGGCATGATGCGGATTGAGTGGAATGAAGCCGGACAATGGACGGATATTTCCTTTAATCGGATACGAACCGAGGAGGATCGCCTGAAGAGAGTGAACCGGCAGCTTGCCCGCTTGGAAAAACAAAAAAAGAAGGCGGTGTTGGCAAAGGATAAAGGGTATAAAAAATTATCTGCTGAGAAAAAACAGCTTGTTAAGAGTATAAAGGCGTTAAAGAAAAGCAGGGATTCCGCCCCGGAAGATAAAGGTATGTGCAAATATACCAATCTCTTTCACCCCTTGAACACCTCGCTACCGGAAGACCCTGAGGTCAAAAAGATTATTGATCAAGCTATTCAAAAGGCAAATGAGATCAACCAAAAACGACTTGCGCAACTGGGTCTGAACGAACCGACAATCACCCTTCAGGATGTAGCAGGTTCACAGAAATGCCGAGAATGCCATGCAGCCCAGATGACTGTTTGGCAGGACAGCAAACATGCACAGGCTTGGACCACCCTGGAAAAGAAAAATCAACAGTTTAACGAAGACTGTGTGCTCTGTCACGTCACGTTGCCGTTTTATGATGCCGACAAGGTCAAGGCCGCAAATCTCCTGCTGATGCTGCCTAAATCATTAAAAAACGTCGGTTGCGAGGCCTGTCATGGTCCGGCGGCGGCGCATAGTGCCGGTCAGGGAAAAATACCTGTTGCCCGCCCGGATGAGAAGGTCTGCCTGGGATGTCATACCCCCGAGCATGACGATAATTTTATTTTTTCTGAAAAAGTAAAGCGGCTGGGATGTTTTTCACCGAAGCAGGAAGTAAAGCCGAAAGTAGAGCAGCAGGAAGAAAAGGGCGAGGAGAAGCAAAAGGAAGAGAAGGGAAAGAAGGACGAGCAGGAGCCGTCACAGCCGACAGCATCGGAACCGGCTGCTCCTGAGTCAGCAGATCCTCCTACGATTACTCCTCAGGGGAAAAAAGTAAAAATATAATCAAGTAAAAAAAGGTGAACAACGTGTTCGCCTTTTTTATTACAGTACCACCTCTACCCGATCATTAAAATCATAACCACCTGTTGAAACATCATAATCCATTCTCCCGCCCTTGAGGTTGAATTTAGGTCCCTTGATTTCAACATGTCCGGGACTGATCAACATCTTGGTGGTGTCATAATAATGGAGCAGGTCGGAGTACATCTCTTCATACTGCAGGGGTTTGATAATCACAACATCATCAATCAAGGTGAGATGCTGATCATCCATATGGTATTTTCCGTTCTTACTGGTTATGCTGATAGGTGATTCGTCCTTTTTGTTATACAGGGCATCAACATCGATCATATGGATTTCCCGATCGGTCTTGCCGGTTTGCGCCTGTTCGGCCTTAATGGTCCAGGTTTGAACGCCTTCGGTGGTGAAGGTGATGAGCACATCATCCATAACAAAATCCTGCGACTGCTCCTGATAAGCTCGCTCGGCAACCGCATCGTAGCCGCCTCTCGGCTTCAGGAATTGCGCCGCATATCCTTTCCACAACGGGCCGGCGGCAATAATACCGACCGGGATAACCCAGAGAAGATTTCGATAGTTTCCTATCATCACGTCGTTTGTATGTATTTATTCAGCAACGGGGCAAGCAGACCCTTTGCCTCCAGGATCAGCTCGCAGGCCTCACGAACAGCCCCATGCCCTCCGCTTCTTTCCGTGACATAATCAACTTGGCGGCAGACTTCGGCTGCTGCATCGGCCGGGGCAAAGCTGCACCCGACCTGCATCAGGACAGGCAGATCCAGCCAGTCATCGCCCATATAGGCTGTCTGCTCAGGTTGCCAGCCATGTTGTTCAAGAATAGCGGCATAGGCTTCTCTCTTGTTGCGGCAATCAGTATACACATGCTCCAGCTTGAGTTCCTTAGCTCTTTTGGAAACTGCTTCGGAGCTGCGAGCAGTGATTAAGCCCACAGCAATTCCGGCCTCGCGAAGAAGGCGTAGGCCGAAGCCATCCAAGGTATTGAACCCCTTTATTTCTTCAGATGCTCCTGAATAAAGAAGGGTACCATCAGTGAGGACACCGTCAACATCCAATAAAAGCACTTCAACCTTTTTCGCCCGCATCATGACGGCTCGCCAAGCATCACTGCGCGAAATCGGCTGCTCTCGCTTCATCGCTCGTTCACGCAGGGACTGCGTCAATCCGCAATCAGAGTATGTACCGTTGTTATCCGACACCTTATCCATTGGTTATATTATGTTACGTACGGCTTCCCGTATAACCAACAGCTGCTTCAGCAGGGATTCCACCTCATTCAAGGGGATACTGTTGGGGCCGTCACAGAGGGCTTTATCCGGGTCAGGATGAACCTCCATAAAAAGGCCGTCGATTCCGACGGCCATGGCTGCTCTACTCAACGTCGGAATAAACTCCCGCTGTCCACCGGAACTCCCTCCCATTCCGCCGGGCAGTTGCACCGAATGAGTAGCGTCAAAAATAACCGGACAACCGAAAGATCGCATTACAGGCAGAGATCGCATGTCCACCACGAGATTATTATAGCCGAAGCTTGCTCCGCGCTCGGTGAGTAAAATACGATCACAACCGGCTGAGCGCAGCTTGTCCACAGCATGCTTCATATCCCACGGGGACATAAACTGCCCTTTTTTCAGATTCACGGTTTTTCCGGTTTTCGCCGCTGCGACCAGAAGATCTGTCTGACGACAGAGAAAGGACGGGATCTGAATAATATCCAGGGCATCTGCGGCAAGATCCATCTGACTGGTTTCATGAACATCCGAGACCACAGGTACGCCCACTTCCTGGCGGATACGATCAAGCTGACGCAGCCCGTTTCGTAGGCCCGGTCCTCGAAATGAATCCAATGAGGTGCGATTCGCCTTGTCAAAGGATGCCTTAAACACATAGGAAATCCCCAAGCGCTCGCAGATCTCCTTCATTTCCTTGGCAATCCGCCACCCGAGTTCGCCGGATTCCAAAGCGCAGGGGCCGGCCAGTAACAAAAGAGGGTGATCAGGTCCGACAGGAACCTTCTTTCCCCCGGGAAGGATACTTATCTCAAAGGATTTCATCGTCAAATAAACTCCGGAAAGATGTTTTTTCTGTAAGCCGGTGCAGCTTCAATCTATTTATTGCTCAAGGCAGCTTTGATAAAATCCCGGAACAGCGGGTGCGGCTTCATAGGACTGGACTTGAATTCGGGATGGAACTGACAACCGAGGAACCAAGGGTGATCGGAGAGTTCCACAATTTCAACCAGCGTATCATCCGGTGAGGTTCCGCTGACAATGAGCCCGGCCTTTTCCAAGCACTCACGATACAGGTTGTTTAACTCATAGCGATGACGATGTCTTTCGCTGATTTCTTCCTGCTGATAGGCGGCATGGGCCAAGGTCTCCTCCCGCAACTTGCAGGGATACGCGCCAAGGCGCAGCGTTCCGCCCATATTCGAGTTTTCGTCCCGAATCTCGGTCTTGCCGCTGCGAAAATCATACCATTCCTTCATCAGGTAAATGATCGGATCTTTTGTGGCCGGATTGAGCTCCTTGGAATCCGCTCCTACGATTCCGGCGACAGCACGGGAGAACTCCACCACAGCCAGCTGCATACCCAGACAGATACCGAAAAAAGGCACCTTGTTCTCCCGAGCATAGGCTATGGCCCTGATCTTCCCTTCTGTCCCTCGGCTGCCGAAGCCGCCCGGCACCAGGATGCCGTCACATTGTTCCAGCTCAGCAGATGAATTACCCTCTTCCAAGTCATCAGCAGCAATATATTTCAGCTCCACCTTGGTATCATTAGCTATTCCTCCGTGGATCAGCGACTCATGCAGGCTCTTATACGCCTCTTTCAGCTCAACATATTTCCCGGTAATGCCGATGGTGACGGTATGAACAGGATTCTTTATTTTATGGACCAGATCCCGCCAGGGTTTCGTGTTCGGCGCACCGGTCCAAATGCCCAATTTTTGCAAAATACGATCATCAGCACCTTCCTCGTGCAAACGGAGCGGGAGTTCGTAGATCGTATCCACATCAATGGCCGTGATAACTGATGGAGCATCGATATTGCAGAACAGAGCGATTTTCTTCTTGATCGAGTCTTCCAGCGGCACTTCGGTCCGACAGATCAGGATATCCGGCTGAATACCCGAGGCCAGCAGCTCCTTGACTGAATGCTGGGTCGGCTTGGTCTTGATTTCCCCGGCAGTCTTGATAAACGGCACCAGGGTCAAGTGAATGTACAGGGAGTATTCCCGCCCGAGATCACCGCGCAACTGCCGAATCGCCTCGATAAAGGGCAGTCCTTCAATATCACCGACTGTACCGCCGATTTCAATGATGGCCACATCCACCGTGCCGTCAAGCTGCATCACTGCCTGCTTGATCTCATCGGTAATATGCGGAATCATCTGCACTGTCCCGCCGAGATACTCTCCTCGGCGCTCTTTCATTATCACCGAGTAGTAGATTCTGCCGGAGGTGTAATTATTGATCTGCGCCATAACGGCATCAGTGTACCGTTCATAATGCCCCATGTCCAGATCGGTTTCCGCCCCGTCGTCGGTGACATAAACCTCTCCGTGCTGAAAGGGATTCATGGTGCCCGGATCAACATTGATATAGGGATCAAGTTTCTGAAAGGTGACCGTCATTCCTCGGCTTTCCAAAAGGGCACCG
>MTKS01000004.1 GCA_004028495.1 Candidatus Electrothrix marina | reverse complement strand
TTGTATTATCGCAGGGGCAGGCCCCTGCGCCTGCCCGCTTAATGCATCGAACGGAACGTTTAGGGCGAACACCGCAGTTCTTCCCCTGCGGGGTACGGTATAAGTAGGTAAGGTATTTTTTGTTGAATCCCTTACCAAAGTTTTTTCCAGAAGTCTTTCATCTTGCCCAGGACTCCCTTGGGTTTTTCTTCAGGCTTTTGCGCAGGCCTTTGCACAGGCTGCTGCTGCGGTTGGTTCTGTTGTTCTCCCGGTTTTTCAACAGAATTCGGCGGATTGTTCTGGTGCTGCTGATTCCCGTAGGAGCTGTCATTCTCGTTCTGATAGGGGGCTTGCTGCCGGACATTGGAATGCATGTCCTCGGGCGGCATGCTCTGTCGCTGATTGCCGTAGGAGTTTTCATCCTCGTTCTGATCAGGGGCTTGCTGCTTCCAAGTGTCGTCCTGCCTGCTCCCGTTCCGGGGTTCCCGGTACTGTTCTTCATTGAAGTCAGCATCATCAGGCTGCGGGCGTCGATCTCCATTATGCGGCTTCATGCCGGCGTTCATGCCTGGAGGAGAATCGAGACGCAGATAGAGTCGGTCCCCGTCTGATTGGCATGTTCCGGAGATCGTTCTCCCTGCGGGGCCGGTGATTTGTACTGCATCGCCAAGTCTCTTGCCGGTACAATCCCGATATGCTGCCGGCGGTATCCCGTTGCCGTTTCCTCTGCCGAGATGATCCGGTCTGAGAAAAAGGCGTCCGCCTCCTTGTTGTTCGCATGTGCCGGAGACAGCATGGCCCATCGGGCCCGTAAAGCTTGCTTTTTCCCCCGGTTGTTTTCCCTTGCAGGCTGTATATGCCTCAGGAGGTGGTTTGGGACCGTTGTTTGGCCGGGCTGCCAAGGCGTTCACAGACCAGACAGTTGCCAGAGACAGGGTAAGAATCGCCGTTTTCTTTCTACAGATCATTGAAAAGTCCTCTTGTTTGAAGATGAGTTTTATTCTGCATTTCAGAACGGATTGTATACGGGGCTGTCCAATTCCGGGGCCGCAGGCCGTAACCGATAAAGACTGTTAAACCGTAACAGACAGTTACGAACTGGCAGAATACAGCATTTTTATGTCCGGTGCAATCAGCAGAGAGAATGATTGCCAGTTCCTGATGTAATTCTTTTATTTTTTTCACCTTATTGCTTAACGCCCTGCGGTATGCTATATTGTTATATCTGTGACTGCAATTATTAAAAAACATTAATACTTCCGCCCAGAACGGAGCTTTTTATGAAGCACACCATTACCTTCCTGCCGGATAACATCACCGCAACTGTTGATAAAGGGGAAAACCTCCTGAATGCGGCTGCCCAGGCAGGCGTATATATCCATGCCTATTGCGGCGGCGACGGCATCTGCGGCAAATGCAAGGTGGTTGTCAATAAGGGGGAGGTGCGTTCGGACAAGGCCAACCTCAAGCAGGAGGACTGGGACAAGGGCTATCGCCTGGCCTGTCTGTCCACTGTGGAATCGGACCTGGAGATAACGGTTCCGGAGATGACCTCCAAGAGCGGCAAGGCCCTGAAACGCAAACCCAAGACCACCCGCACCATCTCGGCCAAGGCCCTGGACAGTCTGATCGGCAGCTGGGAGATTGAACCGCCGGTAAGCAAGCTCTATCTGAAGCTTACCCCGCCCAGTCTGGATGATAATATCTCTGATATGGACCGAGTGATGCGGGGGATCAGGCAGGCCTTTCCCGATCATGTCGGTGAACCTTCTTACGACCATCCGGAGCTGATCAAATATCTGCCTGCTGTTTTGCGTGAGTCGGATTGGAAGATCACCTTGCTCCTGCTCCGTCGTAACCAAGGTGGTTTTCGAATCATTGATGTGGAGGCGGGTGATACCACGGCCAAGCTCTACGGGCTGGCTGTGGATATCGGCACCACCACCTGCTCCGGGGTACTGGTTGATTTGAACAACGGCGAAATCCTGGCTGAGTCTTCCGGCTATAACGGACAGATCAGCTGCGGTGAGGATGTGATCTCCCGTATTGTTTATGCCAACCGACCCGGCGGCCAGAAGGCCCTGCAGGACAAGGTGGTCGGTACTATTAATACGATCATTGAGGATATCTGTCGCGAGCTGATTATTTCTCCGGCGGATATTGCCTATATGATGGCGGCGGGCAATACGATCATGTCGCATCTCCTGTTGGGATTGAACCCGAAATATCTCCGGGAATCCCCATATGTGCCCAGTGTCAGCCGATTCCCCCTGACCAAGGCCGCCGAGCTGGGGATCCATGCCCATCCCTCCATGCGTCTCTTTCTCTATCCCTGTATTGCCTCCTATGTAGGCGGTGATATAGTGGCCGGTGTTCATGCCTGCCAAATGGCCAAGTCGGACAAGGTGAGCCTGTTCATCGACATCGGCACCAACGGCGAGATTGTGGTGGGCAATCAGGACTGGATGGTCTGTGCGGCCTGCTCCGCCGGACCGCCTTTGAGGGCGGGGGGATCCGTTACGGGATGCGGGCCTCCAGCGGTGCCATTGAGAATTTTCAGATCCATCCGGAGACCTTTGATCCCATGATCGTGACCATCGGTCATATTAAACCTTCCGGGATCTGCGGCTCCGGCCTGATCTCCATCGTGGCCGAGCTTCTGGAAAACGGCGTGATTGACCAGCAGGGCAAGTTTCGACAAAACCTGGATACCCCCAGGATTCGGCAGGGTGCGGACGGCTGGGAATATGTGCTGGCCTGGACCCGTGATTCCCTGATCGGGGAAGATATCGTGATCACCGAAGTGGATCTGGATAACCTGATGCGGGCCAAGGGGGCCATGTACGCCGGCTATCAGACCCTGCTGGAGTCGGTCGGTCTAGGATTTAACGATCTGGACAGGGTGATTATGGCCGGAAATTTCGGGGCCTATATTGATCTGGAGCGGGCCATCTGTATCGGTTTATTGCCGGATGTGGATCGGGAGAATTTCTACTATATCGGCAATGCCTCCATGTTGGGTTGTCAAATCAGTCTTTCCGATGTACACCGCTTTCAGGAACGTCTTGCGGTGCGGCAGCTTATGACCAATATGGAGCTGTCAGAGAATCCTGAATTTATGCAGCATTATATGGCTGCTCTCTTTCTTCCTCATACGGATATGAGTCTTTTTCCGACGGTTCAGGAAAAATTGAAAGGGATCAGCTGAAATTCAACAGGAGAAGATAAAATGAACAAAAGAAATTGGATCTCAGCGGTTGGCGCGTTGTTGCTTGGTACCCTCGTTCTCTTAGCCGGATGCTCGGGTGAAAAAGAGGAAGCCGGAGTGGTGGAGCAGGCCTCGGACAAGGTCGCTGGCAAGGCAGTGGAGTATATCAATAAGCCCCTGGACAAGGCCAAGGAATCCCAGGCCATGCAGAATGCTCAAGCGCAGAATATGGAGGATGTGCTGGAGGAGGGCGATACCGAAAATGATACTGAAATCGATAGCGATACCGAAACCGAAACCGAGATCAATACCGATACCGATACCGATACCGATACCGATACCGATACCGATACCGATACCGATACCGATACCGATACCGATACCGATACCGATACCGAAAACTGATCGGAAGTTGTAACTTACGCAACTCAATACCGATAAAGAAGTTTCGTGATGCGAGAACCTCTCCCTTTCGATCCAAGGGAGGGGTGTTCGGGATATGAAGTTCAACATTCTGTTGCGCCGTTATTGATTGCTGTTGGGGTTCGCAAGCTCACCCGCAACCTACGCGCTCATAATACGGCGTACGGGGAAAAGTAATAAGCAACAAACCTAAACCTCAACACCATATCCCGCATAAACACGAAGGATGTTCTCAATCATAGCCTTCATGCCGTATTTTCCGGCAATATCCTGCCGCTGCTGCTCAATCATCTCTTCATCCCGCTGGAGATGTTCTGCCAACTCAAGTAGGCCTGCCTTGGCCGCAGCCAGATCATTATAATCAACAGCCCGGTACCGTTTGACGAACTCTAAGGGTTCAAGAAGAGAAGGGGTCCGGCAGACCAGCAGGGGCATTCCGTAAAGCAAGCCTTGGATAAAGGACTGGGAAATGCCTTCGGTTTCATAGGAGGAAAAAAAGATAATATCCAAGGCGGAAAAAAAGCGTTCAGGATCTTCCTTATGACCGGTCAGAATGAACCGATCTCCAACACCCGCCTCAGCAATATCTTTCTCCAGGATTGCACGCCCGTTGCCACCGCCGACAATCATGAATTTATATTTTTCCGGCAGGGTTGCTGCCGTACGGGCAATAAATTGATGTCCTTTATATTCCCGTAGAAAAGAAATATTTCCTACTAGAATATCCTGCTCGCCTATCCCGTATTGCTCGCGGATCTCCTGGCGATCCTGAGCGGAAAAACGAAAACGTTCTTCATCAATACCTGTGGATTGAACAATAATTTTTTCCTTCCGCACCTTCTGTTCCGCCAGTTGATCGGCGATAGACTCGCTGCAGGCGAAAACGATATGGGCAAAAGCGTTATAGCTGAAGGAGGAAGAAATCGAGGCCAGAACATGCCGGGTTTTAATGACCAGGGGAACTCCACAGATTCTTGCCAGGCAACCGGCCATCCAGGAGTCTTCCGATGAATGGGTATTGATGACGGCAGGTTGGAGGCGGCGAATCAGTTTATACAGGTCCCGCCAGGCAGCAAGATTGAATTTGGAAGAAAAGTCGATGTAATGGACCGGGATACCCTCGGCCTCGCCGCGCCGGGCAAGCTCAGCTCCCTCTCGAACAACCATGCCGACGCGGAAGCCTAATTTTTTCAGTTCTCGCAGCTCGGTAAGTGTACGTATTTCCTGGCCGCCCCAGGAGCGTGACCAATCAGTGTGCAGAATGAGCGGTTGTAGTGTCAACGTACCGATCCTTATGAAAGATTATTTTTTGAAAGGGAATGCCGGATGAATATTTTTTGCAGTATAATAGATTTCCGGAGCTTTGGCAAAGTTGCTTCCTGTCTGCAATCGACCTGAGCAATCAGGTAGAATCTTGACAGGAGATTATGGCATGTGTAGTATGTGTCTCCTTGCTGTCATGATGCTGTATCGCGACGGAAGAAGCGTATCGACAATGATCATTTTTTGTTGTTTGATGATAAAGTTACATGCCGCCCGTGAGGGCGAGTGGTGTGAATATTGCTTGTATTCCTGCAGTGTTTCGGTCGTGGTCATTTGATGGACATACCGCAAAAAGATATCGCCCTATATTTTGGCCCTTATCTTGCTTTGATTATAATAAGATAGAGGTGCCATAATGAATTTTCGTAATGCCGTCCACATTCTGATGCATAGTCCTCTGTATTTCCGACTACCGCTTTCCGAGCGTCTCAAGTTGGTCAAGGATTACTGTCAGGTATACATGATTGTATGCCGTTAAATGAGAGCAATAAAATCATCCGGCTTCGCTGCAGGCAGGCTCTTTCCTTTGACGAATTCACTGAAATGATTATAATTGACGTCCCCCTTCTTTCTTCCTCTTTCCACCTCTTTCATGGAGAAGCTGTATAATGAACGGCGCAGAACTCATGGTCAAATGCTTGGAGAACGAAGGAGTTGAATACATCTTCGGTATTCCCGGTGAAGAAAATCTCGCCTTTCTGGAGGCACTGCGGTCCTCTTCCATCAAACTGATCCTGACCCGGCATGAGCAGGCTGCCGGATTTATGGCGGCAACTTACGGTCGGCTCACCGGGAAACCCGGTGTCTGCCTTGCCACTCTCGGGCCGGGGGCGACGAATTTTGTCACCAGTGTGTCCTATGCCTTTCTGGGCGGCATGCCCTGTCTGTTCATCACCGGCCAGAAGCCGATCAAAAGCTCAAAACAGGGCCGGTTTCAGATCATTAATGTGATCTCCATGATGGCCCCTATCACCAAGATGACCCGCCAGATTGTCGGGGCCGACTCCATTGCCACCTTGGTTCGAGAATCGTTTCGGGTCGCGGTCCAGGAAAAATCCGGGCCGGTTCATCTGGAACTGCCTGAGGATATCGCGGCTGAACAGACGAGGGTCACCCCCTTTCCTCTTACACCCATCCGAAAGAAACTCGCCTCAAATGCGTCTTTTGAAGAGGTGGCGGAGATCATCAAAAAGGCGAAAAATCCCCTTCTGCTGATTGCGGCGGCCAGTAACAGGCATCATCAGGCCGGTACGGCCCTTGAGCATTTTATTGAACAAACCGGGATCCATTTTTTCTCCACCCAGATGGGCAAGGGCGCAGCCGATGAATTTCATCCTCGTTGCCTGGGAACAGCCGCCCTTTCAGACCATGATTATCTCCACTGCGCCATCGGCAGGGCGGATGTTATTGTCAATGTCGGGCATGACGTTGTTGAGAAACCGCCGTTTTTCATGCAAAGAAACGGGCTTATTGTTATTCATATAAACTATTTTCATGCTGTTTTTGACGAGGTCTATTTTCCGCAGCATGAGGTGATCGGTGATATTGCGGATTCCATGCAACGGCTGGCTGCTCTTATTGCCCCGAAATCCCTTGGTGGAGACGGTTATTTTAATCTCCTGAAGAAAGAGATTGATAAGCATGTGTACAAACGCACCTTGCCTGCCACATTCCCCTATACCCCACAACAGCTGACTCGGGTTCTGCGTGAACTCATGGATAAAGATTCCATCCTGTCTCTGGATAACGGGATGTACAAGATATGGTTTGCCCGCAACTATCGCTCCACGAATTCACATTCCGTGCTGCTTGATAATGCCCTGGCCACTATGGGGGCTGGCCTGCCAGTGGCCATTGCCGCCAAGATGCTCTTCCCGGAAAAGAAGGTGGTTGCTGTCTGCGGTGACGGCGGCTTTATGATGAATTCCCAGGAGATGGAAACCGCTATCCGCCTTAAGCTGGATCTGGTCATCCTCCTGATCCGTGATGATGCCTTTGGTATGATTAAATGGAAACAGGGAGGCATGGGCTTACCCGCCTTTGGACTCGATTTCGGCAACCCGGATTTTGTCAAGTATGCGGAGAGCTACGGGGCACGGGGTTACCGGGGTGTGAATCAGGAGCAGCTTGCGGAAGTGCTGGAGCATTGTCTCGACACGCCCGGAGTGCATCTGATAGAGTTGCCCATTGATTATGCGGAAAATGAATCCGTGTTGACTGAAGAGTTGAAGCGCAAAACCTGTTTGCTTGGGTAAGCAGGTAAGCATACCGGGCAGGCATAGGGGACGCCCCTTGTATTATCTGCCGTAGGGGTAAACCTGTGTGTTTACCCTTGCCGCCATTCAGAAAATAAAGGGCAGACACTGAGGCCTGCCCCTACAGCATGTACCGAAAACGGGAAACTTATTTTTCCTGCATTCGTATAATAAACCCCTTGTACCTGATTAAAAGAGCTCTCCGCTGGAATGCCGGATAATCAATTGGTGAAACATTTCCACCATGCCCCGTCCTATCATATACACGGATTCCACATTGGTGTTTTCCGAGACCTTGCTGTCAAAGAGGATATTCAGCTTTGAGGGGAAGGATTCTTCAGATTCCCAGTAATTGATCAAAAAAGGAACCTTGGGCAAGGGGTAGAGGATACGCGCCTTGTCAGCCTCGGTTTCCCGGACCTCTTCAGCCTCAAAAAGATCCAGGATTTCAAAAAAAAGTTCTGTGTGTTCATCGACCAGCTGTTGCATGGACTCTTCGCAGCGATGGGCGAAAAAACGTTCCTTCCCGCCAGCATCCTGTATAGCTGGAAAGTCAATCCATTCTCCTGCCGGTTGCAAGCCCTTGCTTTGCAGCAGATAGTGGAGGATGGGAATATGCACCCAATTATTGCAGTGGCATTCCGAAGCCATCCCTCCCTGAGCATTAATCCAGAAATATTTTCCTAGGCATTTTACTCCCACGGTTTCTTCTTTGAGGGGCAGGCCCAGCCTGCTGGCAATATCTTTGAGATCTTGTTGGGCGATCTCCTCCTGCAATAAGGCAAGATAGGCGTCCTGCTCCTCACTCATAGATTTTTTTCGGACGATCCCGCCAGTAAGCTCGTTGATTTTTTCCGCGCTCAGCAGGGGGCAATCGCTGAGTTTTTTCTGTCCCTGAATCACGGCAACGGAAAAGGCTATGCAGGAAGGGAGCAGGCAGCGGCGGCAGTTGGATTGGTCCAGGTGTTTATAGAGTTCCAGGGGGTTTTTGATCATAACAGTGTTAATCCTTTGATAAAAAGCTGAATTTCATCCCGCACCTGACGATAAACAACCAATGCATCTGTCTCTAATGCGGCCTGCTCTCTCGCCATCTTGGGCGGATCATCAAAACCACGATGAATAACCTTGGTTGAGTGAAAAAAGGGGCAGTGTTCATCAGCATGACCGCAGACCGTGACGACCAGATCAAAATGCTGGTCCGGCAATTCATTCACCAGTTTTGAATAATGCCCGGAAATATCAATTCCGACCTCGGCCATGACCTGCACCGCCAAGGGATTCAGTCCGTGGATTTCAATCCCTGCGGAATATACCTCAAAAAGATCATCATAGAGGTGCCTGGCCCACCCTTCGGCCATCTGGCTTCGGCAGGAGTTGCCGGTGCATAAGAAAAGAATCTTTTTTTTCACGGATTCATCAATTGAAAATTATGCTTCGGGACAAGACAAAAAGATATTTCTTTCATTCAGACAAAGGGAAGGACGATAAAATAAAGACCCAAACCAGTGATCACCACACCTGCCCCCTTCCTGAACCAGATGGTTCCTCGACCGAAGGAGGAATTTTCCAACAGCCTTCTGACCGTGGCTGTGGAACTGCCCGCCACAGCGATGGGCAGGCAATGGCCGATACCGAAAAGGGTGATGAACAGTATCCCGGTGGCAATTTTTTCCTGAACAGTGATAACAGCGAGAATAGGGGCGATAAAACCAAAGGTGCAGGAGCCGGAGAGTATGCCGTAAATCAGCCCGAGAGTAAGGGCACCGGAAGAGCCCTTGAGCTGTAATTTCGACATGATGCCATTGCCGGGCATGGAGCATTTTGCCACGCCGAGCATATCAAGGGCCACCCAAAGCAGAATAACGCCGATAAGGATTGTCCAGTACGAGCCGATATCACCCAGCATTCTACCCAGCAAAGAGCAGATAATCCCCACCGCCGCAATGGTGATAAACAGGCCGACACTGAAGAGCACGGCAAATTTGACGGCTTGCTTTCCTTCAACCAATTCGTCCTGACCGCCTACATAGGCCACGATCAAGGGAATAGAGGCCAAATGACAGGGGCTGAACAGCACTGAAACCATTCCCCAGAGCAGGCAGCCCAAGGCGGCGACCCAGCCCCCGTTGGTCATCCAGCCGTTGATGGTGAGAAATACGCTATCCATTATTTCGCCTTGGCCGGTTGCTTGACACCCATCTTGGTTAATTGGCTGACAATGTCCTCTTCAGACAGAAAGCCTTGATGTCGATAGACTTCTTTGCCTTGTGCATCAAAAAAAATCTGGGTCGGGATGGTGGATATCTTGAATTTCTCCCCTTGGCTCTTATCCTTCCAGACATCTATAAAGATGACGGCGGCCCGGCCTGCATATTCGGCGGTCATTTTTTTTAGGATCGGAGCCATCATCTTGCAGGGAATACATTTATGGGCACCCAAATCCACCAAGGTGATCATGCCGGGTACCGGAACCTCAGCAGGAGTATCCGATGCTGTCACCGAAATTACCGGAAGAAGCAGAGAGAACAAAATCAGGTTGAAAAAAATGAGTAAGGAAACTCTCTTCATAACGTTTTAACTCTTTTAAATAATGAGGTTAAATAAAAAACCAGTGAGTAGGATACCGCCGCCAACCACGGCGATAAACACCCCGATGAGCTTAGGCTTCAGCACCTTACGCAGGATCACCATTTCCGGCAGGGACAGAGCGATAACACTCATCATAAAGGCCAGCACCGTTCCGAGAGCAGCCCCTTTGCCGAGCAGAGCTTCAACAATCGGTACAATGCCCGCCGCATTGGAATACATTGGAATACCAACCAAAACCGCTCCAGGCACCGACCACCAGGCATCCTTCCCCATAATAGCGGCCATAAAGTCTTCAGGAACATAGCCGTGAATGGTCGCTCCTACCCCGATACCGGCGATAACATAGGGCCAGACCTTACCGACAATATCCCGCACCGCTTCTTTACCCTGCTCAATGCGATCTGTCCAGGTAAGCTTCATACCCATGTTCGGCTGTTCTCCGGCCCGTATTTCCCGTACCCAGTCTTCAATAGAGGATTCCATATTAAAACGACCAATAACCCAGCCGGAAACAATGGCCACGGCAAGACCTGTAACCAGATAAAGACCGGCAACCTTCCACCCCAAGAGGCCGTAAAGGAGAACCAGGGCGACCTCATTGACCATAGGGGCGGCAATGAGAAAAGACAGAGTGACGCCCAAGGGTACTCCTGCCTGGACAAAGCCGATAAAAAGCGGTACTGCGGAGCAGGAGCAAAAGGGTGTAACAATTCCCAGACCCGCTGCCATGACATTACCGGTTACTTCTCTTTTTCCGGCCAGCAGGCTCCGGGTTTTCTCCGGGGTAAAAAAGCTGCGCACTATTCCGACCGCAAAGACAATCAGGAGCAGGAGCATCATGACCTTGGGGGTGTCATAGACAAAGAATTGAATGGCCTCGCCAAGATGACTGCCCGGAGCAAGACCCAGCAGGCTATAGGCAAACCAATGGGAAAACGGCAGAAGTTGCTTGTACAGGATAAACCAGAGGGCGATCCCAAAGATGCCCCATGCGACCCGTTTCATCTTCTGTTCTTTTTGCTCGTTGCACTCGTTGTGCTCATTTTGCTCGCTTGGCGTTTTCTCACCAGTCTCCTGGTGGAGTTCAGCATCAGCTCCGCAGCAGCCTGTCGGTTTAATGGGTTCCATGTTGTCTTCCCGGCGTTACTTTTCTATGCAATCCAAGATAAAATTTCTTTTTTAGAGGGAGCTTTACCCACACATTTCACCTGACCGTCAACAATGACCGCTGGCGTGGACAGCACCCCTAATTTCGCCATCTCGGCAAAATCAGATATTTTTTCAATCTCAGCCTCAAGCCCGGCCTCGGCAACAGCTTCTCGTACTGCTTGAGTAGCCTGCTCGCATTTTTTGCAACCGGGACCACAAATCTTAATGTTCATCCTGTTCTCCTTTACATTAGGCGGCGCAGATCCGTTCCCTATCAACTTGGGGCAATCTGGCCAAAATTTCCTGAATTTGAGGGTCATCGTCCAGCCAGCCCGCAAGATTGTTCAGCATGGTTTCGGCATAGACTGATTCGTCCCCTGCGGCAAGCCGGTAGTTCACCCAGGAACCTTCCCGACTTGATGCAACCAAGCCGGCATCTTCAAGATTCTTCAGATGCTTGGACACTGTCGGCTGAGCCAGCCCGAGCAACGCGGTCATCTCGCAGACACAAAGTTCTTTTTGTTTCAGAAGCTTGATGATTTTTACCCTGTTCGGATCGGACAACGCCTTCATTATACGTATAAACGTTTTCATATATCTCCATGTCAAATAGATAGATGCGAATATGACTATATTGCTAAACCCATTCTCTTGTCAATGATTGATTTTAACTCCTACCGAACGTATGACTTCAGGGGATCTGGATGCATT
>MTKS01000003.1 GCA_004028495.1 Candidatus Electrothrix marina | reverse complement strand
CAATTATCCCGACAAATACCCAATTCCCCACAAAAAAGAAATAATCGCAACTCGTTCCCCCATCCCACCGTCTGCCGCCCCGCAACCACTTGCATCCCTTGTTCCGTCACAACGGTTGTGCTTCCGGGAGAATTTGAATATACTGAACATACTAAAGATTTCCAGAACGTTGAAATGCAGGGTCAGGAGATGATTATGAAAGAATTAAACATGGAAATATTACCCGAGGCCGCAAAAAGAGAGCTGTTCGGCTTCTATGAATATCTCGTTGACAAATATACAAAAAAAAGGGCTGTAAAACAGCCGGATCCAGCAAGGGGCAAGAAGGTTCTGGTTGCCCTGCAAGAGTTTAAGTGCCTGAGAGAACGATTACATCCTGTTGTAGACCCATCTGTGGATATTGACAAACTCATCAATACAATGAACAATGATATTTTTTGACACGAATGTACTTGTTTATGCAGCGATAACACAGGATGTTAATAAACAAAAGATTTCTGATCGCCTGATTGAAGAGGCTGTTCGGGACGGTACAATGACCCTTTCTCCCTTAGTCATCAGTGAATTTGTTTTTGTGCTGTCAAAATTAAAAATCTCCAGAGAATTAATTGAGGCAGCTCTGGCACTGTATGAACCGTTTGCCAAAAATGCCATTGAGCCCTCAATGGTTTTTGAGGCTGCTGCATTATGCAACGACCTGGGCCGTGGAAAGAGCATCAATGATGCAGTCCATCTGAAATTTGCCGAGCAATACTGTCGAAAAATTGTGACCTTTGACAGCGACTTCAAAATGTTTAAAAAATACTCCGATTGTCATATCGAAATACTCTCAGTCTGAACTCAACCCATAAGAGACAGGTAAGAAATTCACCAAGGAATATCCTACCCATTATTTTAGGTGCTGTGCACAAAGAACAGCTGTTGAGAAGTTTAACGGAAGAACGCTGTAAAACGATACTTGCAAATGCAAAGGAACTGCAACAATGGATAAAGAAGAGGTTATAAGGAAAATGGTACAATACAAGCGTCTTCTGTCACAATCTATGTCATTCGATAAAATGATGCTGTTCGGCTCTTATGCGCGAGGAACTCAACGGGAAGACAGCGATGTGGATGTCGCGATAATAGTTGATGAAATGCAGGGAGATTATTTTTCTACAAGACCGCTGCTCTGGAGAATCAGGAGAGAAGTGGACGACAGGATTGAACCGGTTCTTCTCGAAACAAAACATGACCAAGGCGGTTTTCTCAAAGAGATAATGAAAAACGGAATTCTGATACAGGATTCCTGAAAACAGGTAGAATACAGCCTGTTGGCGCAGGTGCTCCAGTGCTTTTCACGCTGCATCAGCAGAACTTCCTGATAGGTTTCTTCAGCGCGTTCAAGCCGATAGCGGATTATGTCCTCCTTGTGGTTCACAGCTCTACACCCTCTTTCTCCACCACCTTTTTGAACGGCAACGCATCGTATTCAGGCAAAAACCACTCCTGCCTGCTCCGTATAATGCTGCTCACCACCTCATCATTCTCCAACTCAATATCATACAGACGATCCTTCAGCTTTGTTATGATCTCTCTGTCCAACGGATGGGCAAATCGGGGTTAGACCACTTTTCCTGTATTGCGTCTACCAAGCACTTACTTCCTCAATTCCCCTCATCAAACTGCGCATGCGGTTTTCCCGCACATGGCTTTCCAATACTCTTCATACCGAGGCATGCTCCCTTTCTCCCGTGAAACCGGAGTTGACCGCCGAAAACATTCCCCTTGCATGCAATGCATGCATTCCCTATAATAAACGCACATCCTTTAACGTTTTTTCAACCATATCAACCTATGGAGTGTGCCGATGCCGAGTCTTACCATTCGAAACCTTGATCCTGCCGTGAAAAAGGGCCTGCGAATGCAGGCTGCCCGTCATGCCTGTTCAATGGAAGAGGAAGCCAGAAGAATTTTGCGGGCCGCAATTCTCCAACCTGCTGCAAAAAAAGGATTAGGTACACTTATTCAACAAAAGTTTAACCCCACCGGCGGAATTGATATAGCCCCTGTTCGCTCTGCTCCCCGTTCCCTTGACTTGCAGGCTGATGAGGAATGATCCTTCTTGACACCAATATCCTCTCGGAACCGATGCGTCCGTCTCCGAATAAGCGGGTTATCTCCTGGTTGGATCAGCAAATCGTCACCGACCTTTTTATCTGCGCTATCACCAAGGCAGAGATTGAACTCGGTATCGCTCTCTTACCGGAAAGCAAAAGAAAACACTCATTATTTTCCGCAGCCCAAGAGGTATTCAGCAATTTTTCTGATCGCTGCCTGGCCTTCGGGGCAACTGAGGCTTCTATCTATGCAGAACTTATTGCCGATACTCGTAAAAAAGGAATAACAATGAGCGTGGAAGACGCCCAGATCGCTTCCGTCGCCGTATCCAACGGGTTCAGCTTGGCAACACGTAATATCAAAGATTTTTTAGAGATTACAGCATTGTCGTTAATCAACCCCTTTGATGTGTAACTTGCATCCTGCCTCTTCTACAGACACCTCGCCGCACAAGCCCTTCCGATACTCTTCATGCCGAGGCATCCGCCGACCTTCAACCCACTCTCCCGGAAACATTGTGCAGTCTGTAACGCATTATGCCGGGCCCTCATTTATTTCCTCATGATTTTAACAGGAAATCGCCTCAATTCTTTGTCAACGGTTGCCAGAACGACATTTTCCAGCTTTGCCTGTGCCGCAAGCATTCGATCAAAAGGATCACGGTGCGCCATTTCCCATTCCCCGGCAAGCTGGGCATGATCAGGACCGACAGGAAGGGCGGTGAACCCGGCCTCGCTGATCCATTTCGGAACATTTCGAGCCACTGTTTCGGCATGAGGCAGCCTGCCGAGGCGGAATTTCGTTGTAATCTCCCAGACCGAGGCCGCACTTATCAGGATTGTATTCTCCGCCTCCCCGATATGTCCCCTGATTCCCGCAGGCAAATGCGGATCATCAAAAAGCCACCACAGGAAAATATGCGTATCAAGAAGCAGGGTTATTTTTCCCATGCCTGCAACTCCTCTTCCGGCAGTGCTTCAAAGAATGCCTCGGTCACTGCGCCCCGAGCAATACCAGGCCGTCTTTTCTTCGGCTGTGCCAGCGGAACAAGTTTTGCATACGGTTTTCCGGCCTTGGCGATAATGATTTCTTCACCGGCATGAACACGGGTCAGCAGTCTGGAGAGATGTGTCTTTGCATCATGGACGTTAACGGTTTCCATTATTCCTTCCTCTTTCTTTAAACTTAGTCTCATGACTTAGTTTACCGGATGCTGCCGGATAAGAAAAGGAATAATAGAGCAGCACAGATTCCTGCCCGGCGTTGAAACACCGGGCTATTTTCGGCAGTCCCTCCGGGACGCTGTTTTCCGAATATCCCCGCCCCGGAGGGGCGATTGAAATAGCCCACCGTTTTAACGGTGGGTGGCTTCTCATACCATACCCTCCGCCCGCAACCCCAGTAAATAATTACGCACCAGAGACTCGGCCAGCACCTCGGCGGATTCCGCATGGACAACATCCAGCTTGCCGCTCATCGCAAGAGCGCAGATTCCGTGCAGCCCGGCCCAGAGCACCCGTGCGGCCCGCTCCGCCCTTTCACTATCATCAGCCACCAATGGTGCCGCCATCCGGGTGACCAGTAAAAAGAGGTCATCCACCTGTTGCTGATGCCATTCCGGCAGAGTGCTTCCCGGTGCCAGCTTATGCTCAAGCACTAAAGACCAAAGATTAAAATTCTCCCGACAAAAGGCGACATAGGATTGCCCTAATCCTATTAAGGCGGCAAGCGCATCCTCCTTCTGCCCGGTGTCTGCCAGTAGCCGGGATTGTAATGCACTCAGGGTGGTGCTGTTCACTGTCATAACAATTTCATCAAGATTACTAAAAACATTATATATCGTGCCGACTGCACAGCCGATCTTCTTGGCGATTTTCCTGATACTTAAAGAGGCCGAACCATGTTCCCTGACTGTTTCTGTTGCAACTTCAATGACAGTGGCCCGCAATTGCCCGTACTCTACTTTTTGCCCACGTCCCATAAGTACTCCTTGTAATTTTGGCCTTTTGTTTTTCCTGTAAGACCATCGTACAAAAAAAAGGAGAGAAAGGAAAGAATTTACTTGAACAGCGTTCAACAAGGTTGTACGGTAGAGATATGAACGGTGTTCATATATTTTTTACCTTAAAATTGAACAGTGTTCATGAAAACCAATCCTAATTCGGAGGAAAACCATGAACCCCATGAAACAACTCATCGTCAATGTTCTGTTCTGCTGCCTGTTCCCGGTGCTCGGAACCGGATCCGCTTCAGCTGCCGGGCTGCTCACGCCAAATGACAACAGCCTGCCTGCCCTGGAAATCAGGGATCACCAAGTTAAAGTAGTTATTGAGGACGGCTACGCCATCACCACTGTGGAGCAGGTCTTTCATAATCCGCACGCCCAGGATCTTGAGGCGATCTATTCCTTTCCGGTACCGGAAAAGGCAACGGTTGCCGAGTTCACCATGTGGATCGACAATAAGCCGGTTCACGGTGAAGTCATGGAAAAGGGCAAGGCCAAAAAGGTCTATGAAGACCAGAAGGCTGCTGGCGAGGATGCCGGGCTGACTGAAAAGGACAGTTATAAGACTTTTGACATCACGGTCTCACCGGTGCGGGCCGGACAGGATACCCGAATCCGTTTCGGCTATATCCAGCCGGTCAAGGTGGACAGCGCCATGGGCCGTTATGTTTATCCTTTAGAAGAAGGCGGTGTGGATGATGCCAAGCTCTCCTTTTGGACAGCCAATGAAAAGGTCACCAGCACCTTCAGTTTCGACCTGATCCTGCGGTCCGGTTATCCGGTGGACGGAATACGCCTGCCCAATCATCCTAATGCGGCGATAGTCAAAAAGGGAGACAGCTATCATATCCATCTCGGCAACAGCAATAATCTTGCTCCAGAGACGGTCGCTGATATGGAAGGCGGGGAAAAAAACACGGTCCCGGGTCCGGGAGAAGCTGCGCAGATAAAAGACGGACAAGAGGTTGCCAGGCAGCATCACTGCAACAACCGGGTGCTGCCTTTACTTTGGATCAGGATATTGTGGTCTACTACCGCTACGCTGACAAGCTGCCCGGATCGGTGGATCTGGTCACCTATAAGCCGGAACAGGACAAAGCTGGCACCTTTATGCTGACAGTCACTCCGGCCATGGATCTCCAGCCCATCACCGAGGGTCGGGACTGGCTCTTTGTCCTGGATATTTCCGGGTCCATGAAGGGCAAATATCAGACCTTGGCAGACGGCGTCAGCCGGGCCCTGCAAAAGATGTCCCCCAATGAACGCTTTCGAATCATCCTCTTTAATAATTCTGCCTCTGAGCTGACCCGAGGCTACATCCCGGCCAACCCAGAGAATGTACGGAAGTATATCGACAAGGTAGGGAAAATCGCTCCCAACGGCGGAACCAATGTCTACGACGGCCTGCATAAGGGGCTCAAGGGACTGGACAGCGACCGCACCAGTGCGATCCTCTTGGTCACCGACGGGGTGGCCAATGTGGGTGTTACCCGTCAGAAAGACTTTATAAAGCTGATTCGCAGCCATGATGTACGCCTCTTCACCTTTATTATGGGCAACAGTGCCAACCGCCCCCTGCTTACCGCGATCACAGATGCCTCCAACGGTTTTGCCATGAGTGTTTCCAACAGCGACGATATTGTCGGCTCCATCCTGCTGGCCCAATCCAAGGTCACCCATGAGGCCCTGCACGGGGCACAGCTCAAAATCAAGGGTATCAAGACCTTTGACCTGACCCCGGAAAAGATCGGCAGCCTCTACCGTGGTCAGCAGCTGACTATGTTCGGTCATTACAGCGGCAGCGGACAGGCAAAAGTCAGCCTGAGCGGCAAGATCTCCGGTGAAGAGAAGGTCTATCAGACTGACTTCGCCTTCCCGGAGACATCCACAGCAAATCCTGAACTGGAACGACTCTGGGCCTATGCCAGCATTGAACAGCTCAGTCGGGAGATAGAAGATTTCGGCGAAGATGCTGATATGAAGCAGGCAATAACCGACCTGGGTATTCAGTACGGCTTGGTCACTGATTACACTTCTATGGTTGTGGTGCGGGACCAGGTATTCAAAAAACTCGGTATTGAACGCAGGAATACAAAGCGCTTGGAGCGGGAATTCACTGCCCAGAAGGAACGGGCTGCTCAACCGGTTGTCCAACGTCGGGCTGATACAGCGCGGCCTATGTTCAAAAGCAGCAATCGGCCCACCACGCGCAGTTCCGGCGGTAATTCCGGGGGCGGGGGTGGTGCAGGCAGCTTTGATCTGGTTTCCCTGCTCTTCCTGCTGCCGTTGGCATGGATCGGGCGTAGGACAAAACAGGCCTGAACTGGATGAAAACAGGACGAATCGCAGGGGCGACCGGCTGGTCGCCCTTACCGCCACCCGGAAGATAAAGGGCAGACACATAGGTCGGCCCCTACAAAAAGGAAGAAGCAATGAACCTGTTCAGCAAAAACGATAAGTACGCAGGTAACGTACAAATACCTTGGCTCACCGCTATCCTTTGCGCTGCCTCCTTACTCTTTTTTTTGCTCTTCGGGGAGGCATCGGCAACCTTGGTGTATGATCGCACCGCCATTGCTCAGGGGGCAATATGGCGATTACTCACAGGCCATTTTATCCATTGCGATTTGCCTCATCTGCTCTGGAACCTGCTGCCGTTGGCACTCATCGGCGGCTTGCTGGAACAGCGGATCGGCTGGCGGCGCTTTGCCGGTGTGACCGTCATCAGCTGCCTGGGAGTTAGCGGCTGGCTCTGGTTTGGCCGAGACGAGCTGCTGCTTTACTGCGGTCTGTCCGGGATGCTCAACGGCCTGCTGGTGGTGCTGTTGGTCAGGATGTGGAAGGAGAGCAGACATCCAATGCTGCCGCTTATCGGGCTGGTCGCTGCCTTGAAAATCATCGTTGAAACGACAATGCAGGAGGCGATTTTCACCCATCTGAGCTGGGCCGGGTTTCCCGAAGCCCATGGGGCCGGATTGGTTGCCGGTATACTTTTCCTTGTGATAACAAGCCACTTCCCTTCCGCATTCCTCCAACCCCTCCGATTTCCCTCTCCACCAGACATATCTCCTTGCAATTTCCAAGACCATACGATAATGATTGAAGGGTTCTGTTTTGAAAACGGGATCAAATTCACGAAAATCACCACTGGATCACGGAATTCTATGCATACCTTTCTGCGCCCTTGTTTTTTAATCATGACCCTTTTCCTCTCCTCCCCTTCGCTGCTCCATTGTGCAGAAAAAGCTCCTGCTTCGGGTACCTCAAAGCCCCTGCATCAGGAGATCCACATTATCTTTAACCTTGAATCAGCGCAGATGCAGGGAAAGGCCGCTCTCGTTCTACCGCCGGCGAGAGCACTGGAACTCTCGTTGAGCGGGCTGGAACACGTACGGATAGAGATTTTAGAAACAGGGCAGGGGGAAAACGGCGAAGAACCCATCTCACAGGAAATCGCTCCGAACAGCGACAACACCCTGACCTTGGCTCCGACAGCCCCGGAGCGCACCCTTTCCCTGAGTTGGCAGATAACAGCGCCTCCACCCGGTCACGACACAGGTAACCTGATCACCCCGCAAGGCATCACCCTGACCGGTCTCTGGCATCCGACAACGAACGAGAACATGCTCTTCTCACTGAGTGCGGAGCTGCCGTCCGGCTTTTCCGGGGTGACCGAGGCTGACGAGATAGAGATTACAACAGACGGGGAGCAACAACTCCTCAAGGCAACAGCTCCCCAGCCCCTGCGTACCATCAACTTTGCTGCCGGGCCGTACACAATTCTCTCACGCCAGCTCAACAACCTGACGCTCTACAGCTATTTCTTTGCAGAAGATGAAGAGCTTGCTCCGACCTATCTGGAACGGGCTGTGGAATACATTACGCGTTATGAAGATATGATAGGTCCCTTTCCCTATAAGCGATATTCCATTGTCGAAAATCGGCTGCCCACCGGCTACGGCATGCCGAGTTTCACCCTCCTGGGGCAGGCGGTTGTTCGACTGCCCTTTATCAAGGATATCTCCTTGGGACACGAGATCCTTCATTCCTGGTTCGGCAATGCGATTGAGAATGATGCGGGCGGTAATTGGTGCGAAGGCCTGACTACTCTGCTGGCGGATCAGACCTATGCTGAAGAAAAAGGGAACGGCGCAGCCTATCGTAAAAATCAGCTCCTCCGCTATCAGGCCTATGTCGGGCGGGGGAATGAGGTTGCTGTGCTGGATTTTCAGCATGGTGGCGATTCTCAGCCTATGGCTCGGAAAATGCGGGCCATAGGCTACGACAAAGTGAGCATGCTTTTTCATACCCTGCGCCGGGAGATCGGCGATGAGCATTTTTTTGCCGCGCTTCGGCAATTCTATCAGGATAACAAATATTCTGGTGCCGACTGGTCCAATCTGGAAAACACCTTTGCCGCAACTTCGGGCAGAGATCTCTCCCAATTTTTCAGCCAATGGCTGTCCCGCACAGATATTCCCTCCTTTACTGTGGAACAGATCGGGATGGAGCAAAAAGGGGGCAGCTCTGTTGTTTCCTTTCATATCATCCAACAAGGCGAGAAAACTTACCGTTTCCGTCTGCCAATCGCCGTCAAGACACGCCAGGAAACGAGTCGCGAGACCATCAGCATCGACTCAGCAGATCAGGAGGTGACGATCACGGTGCCCAGCCTGCCCACAGAGCTGGTCATTGATCCTGAATATGACCTGATGCGTACATTGGATGCCAAAGAGCGTCCCCCTGTCTGGATGCAGTTCATGGGGGCAAAGCAGAAGACAGCGGTCCTGCCGGATAACAAGGCCCCCCTGCCCTTCTACCTCCCCCTGATAACGGAGCTTGAACGCTGGGGTTGTCGTCTAGTCAAGGCCGAGGAGCTAAAAAACAGCGAGCTGTCGCAGGGCAGTTTTCTTTTTCTTGGCAGCTCTTCGCAGAGCCGGGCACTCTTCGGGATAACTAAGACTGAAGAAATCGGTTTTAGCCTTGATGTACGTACAAATCCCCTGAATCAGGAGCAGGTCATGGTGCTGATTTCCTCGGCCTCTGTGGAGGAAAGCCAAAATGCCTTGCCCAAACTCAAGCATTACGGCAAGTATTCCCGCCTCCTTTTTCATAGCGGCAGGATCCAAGAAAAGCAGATCGCTCCGTCTGACAACGGCGTTCGCCTGCCCCTGCTCAAGCCTGCTGTCGGCATTCCCGTCCCGCAGGCGCAAGAATTTCCGGCCATTCTTAACGATATCTCCCAAAGCAGAATCATCTACGTAGGAGAAACACATACGGATTACGGGGCCCATCTTCTTCAATTGCAGGTTGTCCAGGCCCTGCGGGAACAGCTGGACCAGGAGAAGCAGAAGGGGGAAAATGTGGGTCTGGTCATCGGGATGGAGATGTTCCCCCGTTCCTCCCAGCATGCTTTGGACGGCTACATCAACGGAACCATCCCCACGGAGCAGGATTTTCTTCGCCTCTCTGATTATTATGAGGTCTGGGGCTATGATTACCGCATGTACCGGGATATTATCAATTATGCCAAGGCGCATCGCATTCCCATCATCGCGTTGAATCTCAATAAAAAAATTGTCAGCAAGGTCTTCAAAACAGGATCAACCGATGAACTGACACCCGAGCAACTCACCGAGGCGGCACCGGACCGTGCCCTGGACCTTGCTGGGTATCGCGAGCGTCTTACGCAGATCCATGCCCTGCATAAAGAACCGGAAAAGAGCGGCGGTTTCGGGGGATTCCTCCAGGCCCAGGCCATATGGGATGAAACCATGGCCGAATCCATTGCCGAGTATCTTCAGGCCCATCCTGAAAAAAAGATGGTGGTTCTGGCCGGGACAGGCCATGTGTACAAGGACAGTGCCATGCCGCCCAGGGTGGCCCGTCGGGTGGATGACGTCAGTCCGTGCTCATTGCCAATAACGGTCAGGTGACCGGTGCGAAAAAGGGCTGGCAGGCCGACTACCTGATGTTCACCGAGGATGTTGAGCTGCCGCCTGCCGGGAAGATCGGGGTGATGCTCAAAGAGGAGGAGAAGACCGAAGATCGGCCCTCAAGGGTGGAAATTCTCAATATCAGCCCCCTAGGTAAGGCCGGTGAGGCTGGCTTGCAAAAAGGCGATGTTGTCCTGGCGGTGGACAATGCTCAGGTCGCCACCATCGGTGATTTGAAGATAGTGCTTCTTGATAAAAAGCCTGGGGAGACGGTTCAGCTTAATATCGTCAGGAAGGATACGATGCTGGACATCAAGGTGGAGTTGTCTGATATGGAGAAGGCGGCCATGATGCCGCCGGGGCATCCGAAGAGGTAGTTACAGCGAGCGCATTTAACTATTTTATCACGACAAGAGAGAGAGAAAAAAAAAGGGGAGGGGGATTCTAGTACTTGGGCTGCCAGCGGACTATGCGGGTTATGGGTTAGGAGAACAACTGAAGATGAACGGGGCGGGCGTGGTGTTTAAACATCCGCCCCGAACGGGAGCTGCTCGGATCAAACCTGAATTGAATTAAGGACACGAACCGTATACCACCGTTCTGTCGGCCCTGTATCGGTACGTCTGACCGTCCTTGGTACACACAATATCGCCTGACGGTTCCTCGCGCATATTCCAGTAGCTGACTCGCCCCTTATCATGTCCATGATAAGGGATGGACGTGCCGTTGCTGGAGCATCTGTCGAAGTCCATCCTCTGTCCGTCACAGAGAACCAAAGACTTGCCGCCATCGCTGGAACCGGTAGTGGTGTGGTGAAACCGAGTTTCATACTCTGCAGACTCTGGTTCATCTTCCGCCGCTTTTTCATCCGCTTCTGCTTTCGGGGCTTCTTCCTTTACCGCTTCCGCCGCCGGTTGTTGTTCGGCTTGCGGAACGACTGAGGCCAGCTCCTCCGCCGGAGCACTATTGTCATCTCCGGAGTCGGTGATGGAATCGACCACCTCATTAAAATCATCACATCCGTTGAGGAGTAACACAAGGACAAGCAGGAAAGAGAATCTGATTATTTTTTTCATAAATCAACTCGAAAAGAAAGATGTGGGTATCAGTAAATCAATGCGATTTACAGGCTTCTGATCGGTCTGCACCTTCTGCGTTGACAGAATACTGCGGAACCGTTTACGGATGAAATTCGGGCTTGGTTCTAAGTTCGGCCAATTAATTTACGGCTGATGATTTTCACGAGAATAAGAGCATAAAATCATCAAGATAACTACATCGGCACAGGTTGATTTAGCAAGGTGGCCGAAGTTAGAACCAAGCCCTGAAATTCTTACAAATCTAAATGCAGCCACCTCAACTTTCCCAGCAATAACAGTGCCGGACACTCGCTATCGGCGACAACCTGGATTAATTAACGATCGTAAAATACTGTGTTGCCAGCTCGGCATTGTTGAAAAAAATCTCGGCACTCCACCTGCCGTCAATTTTCCCCTTGTATGCGTTTCCTGTGAGAACCTTTGTAAACAACCCGTTTCTCATAAGTTTCAATGAAAAGTATGAGCGATGTTTCAGGGCCTGTTCGGCCAGCGAGATAGTATGTCTGGAGGTATTAATAAGCTGACCTTCCGGAGACCTCCACTGAACCACTATCGTATGCTCACCTGCCGCCAGCTGGTTGAACTCCATGACCAGAAATACTTTTTCAGAAGAAGCAAACAGGTACTTCTCATTGAGAAATGCTCGATCCCCGTACATCTTAATCTGTACCGAACGCGCCTGATCCGGTTTCAGGGCCTGAGCGGTCAGATTATTATTGAGCACTTTGGAAGCGGCAATACGAAGCGGAGTCATATCGCGTACCAAAGTCCCATATTCTACGTTCAATGAGTTAATCCTGATGATAGTTTTCTCAGTACTGCTGTGTTCGACGATGTCAAGTGTTCGTAAACAGGATATCAGCAGGTGATAAATCAGGAGAAAAAAAATAATCGACAGGAGAATTTCGACTGCCCGTCGTTCTGATATCATCGGCATAGGTGATAACGGAGCGGAAAAGAACTCATTAATTATAATGCGAATGGCATCAGTTGTTGTTTTCGGCTTGAGAGGCCGGAGAACGCTACTGTATTGATTTTACTATATTTAAGTAGTCAGCAGACCGACTTGAAATAAACACGGTGAGGCCGGATACGCAACCGCCCATATTCTTATAAAAACACAACCTGATAAAATCGGCAAGGAATAAATCCCGGCAGTCACGTCGGGTTCGATGCAAAACTTCCTCTTTCAAGAGGAGTAGTTGCCCCGGCTCCCCCGCCTTGGCGAAAAAAAAAAAAGGCCGTACAAGTTAAAAACTGTAGGCCTTGAAATATCTTTGTGGTAGCGGGGACCGGATTTGAACCGATGACCTTCGGGTTATGAGCCCGACGAGCTACCAGACTGCTCCACCCCGCGTCACTGAGCAACAATATATATCAGTATTGATATCCTGTCAACATCTTATTTCACACTATCACTCTTTTTTATTTCTCAGGCTCCATCTCATGTTGCCTCATATTGCCATACGCCCTGAATGGCCTCTCGAATATTGTCCGGAAAGGGCGTCAGTTTGCCCTGCCGGTTGATGCAGGCATGATTGGTAAAGCCCTTGACCAGGAGCTGCTCCCGCTTCCGTTCTTCTTCCCAACGGGTAATCGTGAAATGAAAGCGGAGGGAGACAAACTTCACCTCGGCAAGGGAGGTGGCAATGGTAAGCAGGTCATCGTAGCGGGCCGGAGCCTTATAGCGCAGATAGCTCTCCGTCACCGGCAGAATAATCCCCTGTCGCTCCATCTCACTATAGGGCACTGCCCATTTACGCATCAGCTCGGTTCGGCCTATTTCCGCGAAACGGAGATAATTAGCATTATACACCACTCCGCCGGAATCGGTATCACCGTAGATAACCCGATACTGCACCCGAAAGATCGGCTCTGTCATCTTCATGTGCAGATCAGCCACACCGCTCTCCATACTTAGACGCGTCAGGCGTGACAAAACGGGAAAAAAACGCAGCCCCGCTGTCAAGACAGAGACCGCTTTGCTCTGCCGCCGCAATAATATTCGCCTCAGTGTAACCGGTTCCGGCAGGCTGATCAACACCCGAAGAATCGTAGATGAACATGGGCACAGGCCAATCCTCGTGAGTGCGACGAGCAATGGGGGTATAATGGTCCATAGTCACCACCAGACGATAAGGCTCGCCCCGACGATCCATCTCCTCGACAATCGGGGCCACGATCTTGGCATCAAAATCCTCAATTGCCTGCACCTTGTTCGTTGCCGACCCTTGGTGCCCGGCCTCGTCCGGGGCCTCCACATGGACCAAAGCAAAATCCTGCCTTGTCAACGCATCCAGAGCGACATCCACCTTACCCTGATAATTAGTGTCCAGCCAGCCGGTTGCACCCTCGACTTCCGGCACCTCCAAGCCGCTGCACACGCCCAATCCTTTAAGCAGATCAACCGCAGAAATTAGACTGCCGCTGATGCCGTGCCGTTCCTGCAAGGTGTTCATAGCAGGCTTCTTCCCCTCCCCCCAAATCCAGATGCTGTTGGCCGGTCGCTTGCCTTCAGCCTGCCGCCTCTGGTTAACCGGATGATCGGCAAGTACCCGGGCGGAGATCCGCATCAGTTCGGCAAGATAATCAACCCCCAGGTACTGCTGATAAAACTCGGTCACGTCCTGATCCATATAATCATGGGGCGGAACCGTGCGCAGGGAGTCAGCCCCCCCGCCTTGATGAATGAGCAGATGACGATAACTGACACCGGGATAAAAACAAAGCCGATCCGTGCCGCAGGCTTCCTGCACCGCCGCGATCAACTCCGCTGCCTCTTCACTGCTGATGTGGCCTGCGCTGTAATCAATCATGGTCATGCAGTCATCATCAAGATACTCCACAGTGACCAGATTACAGCGAAAGGCCAGCGCATCTTCGGGGATAGCGACCCCCATGCTGGCCGCTTCCAAGGGAGCCCGACCGGTGTAGTATTTCTCAGGCTCATAGCCGAGCAGAGAAAGGTTGGCCACATCACTGCCCGGCGGGTAGCCGTCCGGCACGGTGCGAACCAGCAGCGGCTCAGCAGCTGCACAAAGTCGGTCAATGGCGGGTTTGTCAGCGGCTTCCAGCGGGGTCTTGCCCCCGAGTTCAGGTACCGGGGTATCGCCCATGCCGTCGCCGATAAGGAGAATGTATTTCATAAGCGTTCAGTTTGCTCCCCGCCCCCCGCTCAAGCAAAGGACGGGAAAGTTCATTACAGAAAATGCATCAGCGTTGGTATTGAAAGCTGGACCAAGGGCTTGCAGGGCCGTTCATACCGCGTCGACCTTGGGCCATAACCCGCCACTCACCCTGCCCTGCTCCGGGAAAATCAAAGGTGACAAAGGTGGCCTCACCGGTGGTATTGAGGGTCGTCCATAATCCGCCGTTATACTTAATCTCAACCACGTAGCTCCGCGCCCGAGGAACAGGCTGCCACGCCACCAAGGTACGGCGGGGGAGATGATGAAACACTGTGCCTTGGGCCGGGGAAACCTGTTGCGGCGCAGTCATCCGTCTCCGTTCCCGACATTTACATTGAGCCAGTACCCCGCTTTCGAGCAGAGTTCTGGAAACCGGACTCATGCGGGTGCCGCATCCCGGATCGCCATCAGTCACAGCAAAGATGGAATAGCGGATATCAGCCGCTCCTCGGTCACAGGGCAAGGGTTTGAGTGACTGACAGATCTCCCGTTCCAGGGTGTTCTGAAAGTCCTGGACATGATACCCGGTAATACGCTGCTGATCCGTACATTCTTGAGGGATCATCCCGCTCTGCCTGCCGTGCCATTGGGTCTGCATACAACGCTCAGCGTTCTGTTTAGCACGCATGGCAGCCCTGATCGGCATCCGCCCCCTGCCATGACTCTGAAATTCACTGAAGGGAATAACCTTGTTCATGGGTCTGTTGTT
>MTKS01000002.1:0-7500 GCA_004028495.1 Candidatus Electrothrix marina | reverse complement strand
CCGCTCCGTTACCGAAGCGTTTTTACGCTTCAGGAATATTTCCTGTTGCGATTTCCGCCACTATAACCTGTTCAATTTATAAAGTAAACAGGAAAGTTTTCGTTACTGCGTTTTACTCGTTTACTGTTTTGCCGCTCCGTGATGCACTTCGTCAGTCACAAGCAACGAGCGGCGAATATACTGAATTCCCCCCGATCAGTCAAGATTAAAATTTCAGCCCTGTCGCTTTTTTCTTCTGACAGAGTAACTATCATAAAAAGTTAGCTAGTTATATTTTCTCATTGCCTTGCGATCATCAAATATCGTAACATGATGCGCTGGTAACGCTCACTTTCCATAACCGTTTTCTGTCTGTTTGCCGGAAACCTCTGCTGATTCACATGACTCATATGCAAAACATATTGCGCCTCATACCAAGTGTTGACGACTTCCTCCTTGCCCTGCTGCAAAATTCCGAATTTGAAAATATCCCCTTAATGCTTCTGAAAAAAGGGGTCCGGGTTGTACTCGATAATCAACGCCGAAGAGTGCTGGAAGGACATAAAGTCGAACCAAGCGACTTGGAACTGTCCGTCCTGCTTGAAAAGATACAACTCAAGATCAGAGAACTTGATCAGCCGGCCTTTCGAAGGGTTATTAACGGAACCGGTGTTATTATACATACAAACCTTGGGCGATCAGTGCTGCCCGGAGATGTCCTGAGCCAACTTTCAGAGACATCCGGCAACTACTCCAACTTGGAGTTTGACCTGGCAACGGGCAAAAGAGGAAGTCGGTACTCGCTGGTCGAGGAACTCCTCTGCGAACTCACCGGAGCGGAAGCCGCCCTTGTTGTGAATAATAACGCGGCAGCCGTGCTCATCGCTCTTGATACCCTTGCTCGCGAAAAAGAAGTCATTGTTTCACGCGGGCAACTTGTGGAGATAGGCGGGTCCTTCCGAATACCCGATGTTATGGCACGCAGCGGAGCTGAACTGATTGAGATCGGGGCAACCAACAGAACCCACCTCAAAGATTATCGCAATGCAATCACCCCGAACACCGGGCTCCTGCTTAAAGTGCATACCAGCAATTACTGCATCATCGGCTTTACCAGTGAGGTAAGTAATAAGGAACTGGCGGGCCTGGGTAAAAAACACCGGATCCCTGTGATGGAGGACTTGGGGTCGGGCTGCCTGATCGACCTGAGCCCCTACGGCCTCAAAAAAGAACCCACAGTGCAGGAGGCGGTGGCATCCGGCATGGACGTGATCACCTTCAGCGGCGACAAGCTGCTCGGCGGCCCTCAGGCCGGAATCATCCTCGGCAGCAGAGATATTATCGAGCACATTAAAAAAAACCCCCTGAACAGGGCCCTGCGTATTGATAAATTCACCCTGTCCGCCCTGGAATCGACTCTCCGACTCTATCAGGAGCCGCAAACGGTCTTTGAACGTATACCGACTCTGAACATGATCTCCACGCCCATAGAAGTAATTCAGCACAAGGCTGAACAGCTTGCGGAAGTTCTGGAAAAGGGTATCAGCACATGCTGCACCGTTCAGATTGCGGAGGTTATGTCCCGGGTCGGGGGCGGAGCCATGCCGGAGCAGAATCTCCCCAGCAAAGCCGTTGTTCTCCGACCCCTGTCTATGAAAATCAATCACCTTGAAGAAAAACTGCGTAAACTGGATATCCCTGTTATCGGCAGAGTCGAGAATGATCGTCTCCTCCTTGATATGCGGACAGTCAGGTCGGATGAACTGCACCTGATCACCAAAGGCCTGCGCCAAGCACTCGCCTGAACCATAAAACGTTTCCGGGTTACCTGAGCAGTCCGCCCTCTTCATGCCTACGCAGAGGCCTTGGAAATCCGGGTTTCTCCGCGTTACTTGAGTTACTTCATCAGGAAATTATATATGTTTTTCAACGATCCTGTCTGCGACCAGGGCTTTCAGACCGATGACGGACTGATATTGGCCCAACCCTTACTCCTTGAGCTGAAGGAAATCCTGCCGGTGCCCGCTTCAACAGGATTCTGGCTGCATGACCCGACCTGCCCGTCAGAACATGCATTCAGTTCAGAGCAGCTGGAAAAGCTGCATTCCTGGCAGGCGGGAGTGAACGAAGAAACAGCCAAGAGCCCTGTTCTGCTGGAAGATATGCTGGTGATTCCCCTGATCACCGCACAGGAGCAAGAAGAAGGAGCAACCCTGGTCATCTATGATGTTGATCCGGCTGTCCTGCGGAAAATGGCAACAGAATGGCTGGCTGAACTCCGGGAAAAAATTCTTCAGCGTTTCTGCCGCATCCGACATATATATATAGATCCGGATACCGGTCTCTACAACCGCCGCGCCCTCACCCTGCTGTTGGCGAAAGAATCGTGCCGGAAGACCATCTTCCTCATAGCCGCTGTCCCCGGAACCCGGACCCTTGCAGGCGGTTTCCAAAAAATCCGTCAGGTCAACGCCCTCCTCCGAACCCTTATCGAGGAGCCGCTTTTCTATCTCGGGCAAGGCTTATTCGCCGCTGTCCGCCGCATAAACCAACGCGGTGCCTGTCTGGATTTTTCTCACCGCCTCGTCTCCCGCCTTAAACGAGAAGGGCTCCGCAGGGTACATGTCGGTTTTTCTTCCTTACCTCATGAGGATACACCGCAGGAAATACTCCACAGATGCCAACGTCTCCTCGCGGAAGCAGAACGACGCGGCCCGTACAGCCTCTGCGACGAGGCCTTCTTGGTCAGAAAAGAACAACATCCCTTTGCCCTGCCCGCAGCCCCTGTTGTACGGAGGCTGCAAAAAAAATGGCGAGGACTTGATAAATTCGGGCTTCTCCTTGTCTCTTTTACGCACAAGCAGAATATGCAGGATGGGAAGGAGGAGGCCCAGGCGCTCCCGGATCTCGACTTGATACTCGCAAAATCCCAGTCCTCTTCCACCACCTGTACTTCTTCCACCTCTTATATCTCTTATACGCTCAACGCCAATGAGCAGCTCATTCTCTTGCCCGATCGTTCTTTTGAACAAACCAGTCTTCAGGCAAAAGAACTCGCTCAAAAAATCTCCAAAGAAACAGAAACTCCTCCCTCTATAGGGTTCTGCCACTGGCCGACTGTCGGCATCCCCAAGATTGAATGCATCAGGAGCTGCCGTAAAGCGATACTCCATGCCGGCTTTTACGAAAAAGGAGCAGTGGTGGCCTTTGATGCCCTGAGTTATAATGTCAGCGGTGATCTCTATTTTGATGAGGGTGATTATAAACAGGCGATCAAAGAATATAAGGCTGGATTACAGATAAAGCCTGACGATGTCAATCTGCTCAACAGTCTCGGCGTGGCCTTAGCTGAAATCAACCGTCATCGCGAGGCGGAATCCTGCTTCTCCCAGGTGCTGCAAACAGAACCGCAGAACTACATGGCACTGATCAATAAAGGGATGAGCTGTCGACTCCTGGGACACCCGGAAGAAGCCATTGCCTGCTTTGAACAGGGGCTGCGCTGTAAGGAGCATGCGAAACAGGCATCTATTGAGCTGTATCTCCAGCTCGGCAAACTGTATTGCCTCCAAGAAAAATTTAAACAAGCAGTCGAACTGCTCAACGATTGGAAGCAGCTTAAAGGAGAACCGAGTGAATTCATCTTCTTTCGCTTATTCGGCGAGGCCTTAATGGGGGCCGGAGAGAATAATGAAGCCATCAAAGCCTTGCAGCGATCTTTACAAATCTATCCCCAGAACGCTGACAGTCAGAGCATGCTGGGTCTCCTGTATGTGTTGGAAGGACAGGGAGCAGAAGTAGGATTAAGCCTTTGCGACCGGGCCATTACCGCAGATGGCGGGGATGCGCATCATCTGTACAGACGAGCAGCAGCTCTACGCCATCTCGGACGCCGTCATAAGGCTCTGGAGGATGTCAGGGAATCACTCAAGGTACAAAGAAATAATGAACAAACACTCCTTCTCCGTGCTATACTATACGAAGAACTTGGTTCTCTGCGCCGGGCACAGCAGGGATTCCAACGAATAGTCAGGATGAAGAAAAGCACTGAGAACCGAAAAAAAGAGGCTCTGGCAGGTTTAGCCAGAATCGCGGCTCGGACGCACATTTCTTCTCAGTCTTAGGAGGAACGAATATGCCGGCACGATTTTTACAACAGCAGGTCAAGAGAAACAATCAATATCTCCTGAATAATATTGGAAATACAGAAGACAATGATGACACTTGGAGGATGTTCAGGATTCTTGCTGAATTTGTTGAAGGTTTTGATACCCTGTCCTCCCTCGGATGTCCGTCGGTCAGCATCTTCGGTTCCGCCCGGACCCCGGAAGACCATGAGGATTATAAACTCGCCCGGTCCATCGCTGCCCGATTATCCGAACACGGGTACGGCATTATTACCGGCGGCGGTCCAGGCATCATGGAGGCGGCCAATCGGGGCGCAGCCGATGTGAACGGGGTCTCCATCGGCCTCAATATCGACCTGCCCTTTGAGCAGCACTCGAATCCTTATGTGAACCTGCCGATGGACTTCCGGTATTTTTTTGTCCGCAAAGTCATGTTTATCAAGTATTCTATGGCATTTATCTGTCTACCCGGAGGCTTCGGCACCTTGGATGAACTCTTTGAATCATTAACGCTGATTCAGACGCATAAAATCAAACCCTTTCCTATCATTTTGGTTGGTACCTCTTTTTGGACCGGCTTGGTTGACTGGATTCGTGACCAGATGATCAGCAACGGCAAGATTGACAAGACAGATCTGCTGCTTTTTGAAATCCTGGATGATGTGGATGAAATCGTCGCCTTTATTCGTCGAACCGTTATCTTGTAAGGAATCCCCCAAAACAAATAACACCCCGTTTTCGACATAAAATTGCAGGGCAGACCCTATGCCCTGCCCCTGCCCTTATGCCTTGGACATTCAGGGCGGGAACACAAAGGAAGCTCCGCAACAAACTACCCTGTCCCTTAGGGCTTAGGGCCGGGTATTAAACTGAAGTGTCTTTTAAAATACGCTGCAAGCAATAGGGTAAAAACCCGAGGCTTCGCAATAAAGGAGGAATGAATGGCACAAATTGATGCTTTTTTTAAACTGATGAACGATCAGGGGGCGTCCGACCTGCATATGGTTGCCGGTCAGCAACCCATTCTGCGTATTCGCGGAGAAATGGAGCGGGTCAAGTATAAGGTCTTGGGTGATGACGACCTCAAGACCATGCTTTACGAGATCTGCCCGGAGCCGAAAATTAAACTCTTTGAAGAGACCGGAGATATCGACTTTGGTTATCACATCCCTGGACTTGCCCGTTACCGTGCCAACTTTTTCCAGCAAAAATATGGAATTGCAGCTGTTTTCCGTGAGATCCCCAGTGAAATTCTTTCTTGCGAACAGCTGGGACTCCCCAAGGTTATCACCAAACTGGCGACCTTACCCAAGGGGCTGGTCTTGGTTACCGGCCCCACCGGTTCCGGTAAATCAACCACTCTGGCCGCCATTATTGATGAAATCAACAACACCCGCAGTGATCATATCCTGACTGTTGAAGATCCCATCGAGTTCGTCCATAAGAGTAAAAAATGCCTGATCAACCATCGAGAGGTCGGCACCCACACCAAGAGCTTTAACGCGGCCCTCCGCGGAGCCCTGCGTGAGGACCCGGATGTCATTCTGGTCGGTGAGATGCGCGATCTGGAAACCATCGCCCTGGCGATGGAAGCGGCCATGACCGGTCATGTGGTCTTTGGTACCCTGCATACCATGAACGCCATGAAGACGGTTGACCGTATCATTGAAATCTTTCCGGCAGACCAGCAGGGTCAGGTACGCTCCACCCTTGCCGATGCCCTCAAGGCTGTTGTTTCTCAGATGCTGTTTAAACGCATTGATAAGAAAGGTCGGGTCGCGGCCCAAGAAATCCTGATCTGCACCCCGGCGGTGCGTAACCTGATCCGTGAGGCCAAGACCTATCAAATCCCCTCAACCATGCAGACCGGGAAGAAATACGGTATGGCCACCCTGGACGACACCATTGAGGAATTGCTCAAGAAAAGGATGATTAGCGGTGATGATGCCTATGTCAACTGCATTGAGAAGAAACGCTTTCTTAAATTCCTAAAAAAACCACCGTCTGATTTCACTGATGCAGGATAATACCGATGTCAACTGCATCGAAAAAAGCGGTTCCTTAAATACCTGAAAAATCCGCCATTCGACTTCATCAACGCATAATCCCCTTCATGCTCAGCCGGAATATTCTTTGTTCCGGCTGAGCAAACAGCCGAGATACACATCAAAACGCACTGTTTTCCCGCTCAGGGAATGAGAAGGAGAAAGATCTGTCAAAAAAGGTGCTTTCATCGGACGTTTAACCACAACCCTCCTCGTTGCGGCCTCCAAAGCCGATTCCAGCAGCTTTTCCGGGGAAGAATCCAGATGGGCCAGGAGCTGAAGCAGCTGTAACTCTTTTTTAACCAAGGCCGACTTTCGCCGCTCCGGAAACATGGGATCAAGATACACCACATCAACGCCCTCCCCTCCCTCACAGTCCTCACCCTTCTCGCCTGCTCCGGTTTCCTGCATGACTTCCAATGCCGGGACAGCATCCCCGACGGTTAACCTGATCCGCCGAGAGATCTCCGCAGTTTCCGGATGAGCCGCAGCCCGCGCCAACCCGTCAGCAAGCAGGGCCGCGATGACCGGTTGTCGTTCAAAGATGTGAACCCGATGACCAGCAGCTGCAAGCAAGAAACTATCTCTGCCCAGCCCGCCCGTGGCATCAATGACGTTAAGCGATGCCCCACCTTTGCCGCCTTTCCCACTTACAGCCCGCACCAGCAGCTCCTTTTTTTGCTGCTTCCTGCGATAGGCCGCATGGCCTGCGGTGAAATCCACCCGAACCGCGCCGCTCAGTTTGGGGTCATCAGGTTTTACCAGCTCCAGACCGTTGACACTCACCCGGAGCAGCAACCAATTGTCCTGTTCCGTTGATCGAACCCGGTGAACCGAAGAGCATTCAGGCGGTTCTATCGGCAGCCCAAGCCGAGCCGCTACTTCCTGCGCCTGACCGGCCAATTCGGCACAGGAGGCTTGTACAGTTATTTTCACAGGCTTTTTATTCTTCAAATTATTCCGCATGCTGATCCGGGGCATCGAGGTTTCGCCAGGGGAGCTGAAAAACTTTCTGTCTTGTGCAACAATCCAGACAACGGCAGCAGTTTACCCTGAAGTTCTCTCGTTGTTTACCCCAAAGTACTCCCGTTAAATGTTTTTTGGGGTTAGCGATGAGTACTTTTTATTGACTTTTTCAATTCAACATGTATCGTTAGCAACGATTAAATAGTATCTGCTGAATTTCTCTCCTGTTGAATAATTTCATAGCGTTGCATGCCAATGTATGTCATTCTTGATTCGTCCTTTAAATGCTCATTAAATGAGCTGGATGCGCATACCGACTAAAAAGACCTGACAGGAAGAAATTTTATCATGATTGAAACATCATTTAAAGAGGCATTTTCTGC
>MTKS01000001.1 GCA_004028495.1 Candidatus Electrothrix marina | reverse complement strand
GGGTTTCCGGTGACTAACATGTTGATTTTTTTATCTGTGCCGGATATTTATTGCGAAGCAGGCGTTTCAAAGGGATTAAATATTGAAATGCAGTGAATTTATTTGACAAATTTGCTTTTTATGGTTTTATACTGAGTATTGTTTTTTATTAAAAGTGTCAGATAACTATTGTTGCCGTATTCTAAATGAAGTGTGGCATGGCAGGTGAAAGAAGCGCGGGGAATATCAGATTTTTTTGCCTCGTTTTGATGAAGTGACTTTTTCAGCACCGACTATCGCATGAATGAAGAAACGAAACGGGTGTTTTCTTGTTTAAAGGCAAACGTATAAGAGCTGTTCAATGAAAAAAGTATTGTTGGTAGATGACGATGAAATGATCCATGAGATTGTAGATTCTACATTGGGTGATTACAGAAAAATTTTTCATATATCACATGCTTACGATATTAAGGAGGCGGTCAGGCAGGTAAACAGGGGGGATATTTCTCTTGTTATTACCGACTTGGTTATGCCGGGGGGGGATGGCTTTCAGCTCTTATCGTATATTCAAAAAAACCATTCCGATATACCGAGAATAGTTATCACCTCCTATGATTTGCCTGAGTTGAAGAGCAGATTGATGGGTAAGGCATTTCAGGTTTTTAAAAAACCGCTTGCTTCCGAAGAACTTGCCGATGCGATTATCAGAGGTTTAAAAACACAGCAGAAAAAAGGCGATTTGGGCAAGTTCTCCGTTGTCGGTATTGTTCAGCTGATGGAAACGGAAGAGACGACCTGTCGCCTGGATGTTCATAATTGCGGCGAGCATCAGGATATCGATCATTGCATTGAAAATAAATGCCCGGAGTATAAAGGGAGTCTTTTTCTTGTCCAGGGAAAAATTTATGATGCTGTCTGCGGCAAACTGATCGGTGAAGAAGCAGTGCTCAAACTGCTTAGCATGGAAGGGGTCCAGGTCAGCAGCTGCACCTTAAAAGGCGATGTAATCAGAAGGGTGCATAAAAGCAACCAGAACCTGCTGATCAACGCGATGATTCAGAAAGATAATCAATGCGATGATGCAGAACCTGATGCGGCTCCCCGACAAGAGCTGCTGGATGAGGGTATCAAACTCTGTGAGCGGCTGGAACTGACAAAAGCCCAGAAGAAACTTATGACCTTTGTTCGCGATAATCGTCAAAGCGCTCAGGGCTGGTTATGGCTTTCCCGTTCGTTGACAGAATTGCCGAAAATTAAAAAGGCATTGGGTGAGGCATATAAATGTTCTCCCAAAGAGCCCCGTATTCTTGAGGATGTTGCAAAAGCTCGTCTTTTCAAGGGGAGCGGAAAGGTTGTTCGTTGTCCTTTCTGTTACGCCCCTATGGAGCAGCAGGCTGTATTTTGCTCATATTGCAGGGCAAATGCTCTTTCCGACTCTTCAACGCTCGCTCAGATTGATCCCTATAAGGTGGAGCGGAAGATGGTTCAGCAGGCTGCAAAACGTTTTGAACGGGTGCTGGCCGATGAAGTGAATCCGAGACTGCTCTACTATGCCGGAACTGCTTACCTCAACCTGAATGATTTTGAAAAGGCACTGACCTATTTCGATCTTTTACTGCCTATAGTTCAGGTTGAGAGTAAATACCAGAAGGTATCCGGTCAGGTTCGTGAAATTGTTGAATATATAGCATCGTGCCAGAGGCCGGAGTCAGGAGAGAACGAAGCGAAAAACAGTTGGCACGAGCAAAAAAAGAAAAAAGAAAAACGTTTAATCACGAATCGTTCCGCCAGTAAAACGATTTTGGTTGTCGAAGACAGCCCGACAACCAGAAAGGTTATTAAAATGACCCTGACCAGCGGTGATTTTCGAGTGGTTGAAGCTGCTGACGGTGTAGAAGCATTAAGCAGATTAAACGAGGAACGTCCGGACCTCGTTCTCCTTGATATCATGCTGCCGAAGATTGACGGGTATCGCGTTTTGTCCATCCTTAAAAAGAACAGCGATACAAAAGATATACCTGTTGTTATGTTGACAAGCAAAAACAGGATAATTGATAAGGTGAAAGGGAGGCTGTCTGCGGCCAGCGCTTATCTGACAAAACCGTTTAAGCCTGCCGAGCTTATTGATATGGTAAACTCGATAATTGTCAAAGACAGCGAAAATGCTGAACAATCAGCTGGAACAGCGGCTGAATGACAGTTACGGAACTGTAATTTTTTATTGATTTTCAAACAAAATAAAGAAGGGAAAATATGTCCGCAAGAAAATTACTGATTGTTGATGACAGTCCGACAGAGCTTAAGCTGATAACCGATGTATTTAATACGCCTGAATATGATGTTGTCACTGCCGGGGACGGTGAGGCAGGTGTGGAAATGGCTATGGCGGAAAAACCTGAGCTGATTATTCTTGACGTTGTGATGCCGAAAATGAATGGTTTTCAGGCATGCAGGAAGATTAAATCCATGCCCGAATTCGAGAATATTCCGATTATTCTGCTGACCAGCAAAAATCAGAAGTCGGATGAATTCTGGGGCAAAAAACAGGGAGCTGACGTATACCTGACAAAACCCTTTAATACCGACGAAGTGCTGGAGGCGGTAACTCAGCTTCTCTCCTGATTTTTTCGAGTTGTTCGAGAATGACAATGGATAATGATGGGTAATGATATGAGCGGCGGAGTGGACTCTTCTTCTGATCTTTCGGAATTGCTGCGCAATATTGATCAGGAAATAACAGAGGCCGTGCTGGAATACGGCGACGGCCTGAAAAGTACTTCTGACGATAAACAGCAGGAAATCGGGAGACATATATGCTTCGACCTTGGTGACAGGCGATTGGCTCTGCCTCTGTCTCTGGTTGCGGAGGTAGGAGAACTGGAGAATGTCCGTCCTTTGCCTTTTTTGCCCGAGTGGGTTCAAGGGGTGACCAATATACGCGGCGAAATAGTCTCTGTTGTTGATATTGCACTTTATTTCAATATTTCCAAAAGGTCGAACAGAAGAAAAAAACGTGCGGTTATCATTATTCGTAGCGGAGAGGTAAAAACTGCTGTTGTTGTTGATCATATCACGGCAACCCGTATGTTGTACAGAAAAGAGAGTGCCGAGAGGGAGGAAAAAACGGAGCAGACTGTTCTGTCCGGTTTCCTGTCCGGTTCAGCGGTGTATCATTCCGGTGAACAAGAGGAAGCAGTCCAGATTTTTGACGGTGAACAATTGCTCTCATCTATACGGATATAATGAGAAGTGGATCGGAGAGAGTAGATGAATAGCAGCTTGGGCAGTGAAATCGTGACCGGATTTATCGGGGAGGTGGAAGGATACCTGCCCGATATGAGCCGTTGCCTTCAGACCCTGCAGCAGGATCGCTCACATAGACCGTCATTAGCGGAACTGCACCGGATAACGCATACCATCAAGGGGGCGGCCGCCATGGTCGGCCTGGACGACTTGAGCGGTATCGGTGAAGTTCTGGAAAAAGTGATGGAGAACGTTCTCGGAGCGTCTCTGATTTTGGACGATGAAACCATTACCCTTTTGGGAGATGCAACCCGGCGTATTGACAGCTACTGCATGATGCAGCGGGCCGGAAGGCCGGATGAAGGCGATCTCTTTCGGAGAACCGTTGCGGAAATTGAGGGAAAACTTTGTAAGAGCACGGTAGAATCATGCGATGCTGAGGGAAGCCCGGAGAGTTGCAATCCCGAAACTATCCTCTTTGAGGAAAGCGCAGAAGAAGAGGCAGCCCTCGAAACAGCACCGGATGCGTTGAATAATGATCTTGATTCAGACGAAGGCGGTGCAGACGATCTCTTTGCCAAGGAAGATATCGGAGCATCGGAAGATGCCGGTACCGAGAGTATTTTCGATGAGATATTCTCATCTGTCTCATCGACAGAGGAGGATGTGGAAGACGAACTTTTTCTTCAGGATATTGAGGAAGAAGAGGATGACTTGTTCGGTTCTGTTACGGAATCGTCCGAGATGCCTGAAGAGGTACTTGCCGTTGGCGGTGGAAGGGAAACGGAGCAAGGGGAGCAGCCGGACCGAGAGGATGTCGAAGCGGAGGAAATAGACCCGGAACTGCTGCAATGTTTCAGTGAAGAAACAGATGAACATCTGGAAAATATTGATGACTGCCTGAACCATCTCGGTGTCCGGATCACGACTCGGTCGCGCTCACCCCGTCCACTCAGGAAACGCTCCACTCCCTTCGTCGTTCCGTGCATACCCTTAAAGGTGCGGCCGCTGTGATCGGTATAGAACAGGTAGCGGCCTGGGGACATGATTTCGAGGATTTTCTTGATTGGCTGCATGATGAAGCGCGAAGGCTGGATCCTTCCGCTGTTGCCGCTCTACGGGACGGAGCCGACCTGCTGGCGTCCCTTGCCGAGGAACCGACACGCCCTGCCGAGAAAGAAAAACAACGAATCACGGCAACATTTGCGGAAATTACCGAGGCCTTTTCTTCAGGCTCTGCGGCCGGCGAAAATGATAAGGGCGAGGAAACCGTTTCGTCGTTGCTTTTGGACAAGGCGGATAATGCCTTGGATCCGAGCCGGGAGAGCCGGGACAGTGCAGCTGATTTTTTCATTGAGGACTGCGGTGAAGAAACGGAAGAGGCGGACAGCTTTTTTGATGAGTTTGCTTCGCCTGCTTCATCTGTTGCACCGGTTGAAGAGGCGATGGACGACGAGCTCCTTCTTCAGGATGCTGATGAAGAGGATGATTTTTTAGGGTCTGTTGTCGCGGGACTGTCCGGCTCACCTGAAGACCAAGCCTTTTTTCCGGAAGAAGAAGGGGTGCCGGAAGAGCTGCAAACCGCTGACGAGACAGGCCGGGACGGCGGAGAGGGAGCGGATAACTTCTTTGATGAAGTACCGGTCGATACTCCTGACGGCACTGAGGCTGCTGTTGAATTTTTATCGGAGATATCCGGATTCGGCGAACAGGCGGCTGAAGAAGATATTGATGAAGAACTCCTCCGATGCTTCCATGAGGAAGCAGAAGAGCATCTTGATAATATCGATCGACAGCTGAATCATCTCGGCATGACGATTTCCGGTGCGACGAAACTTTCAGATCTTAAACGCAGTTCGCTGCATTCTATTCGACGTTCAGTACATACCATTAATAAGGGAGCCTCCGCAGTCATCGGCATTGAACAGGTCGCGGCCTGGGGCCATAATTTCGAGGATTTTCTTGATTGGTTGCATGATGAGGCACGCAGCATACATCCTGAAGTTGTGGAGGCAATGCAGGAAGGCGCAGATATTTTTGTTCGGCTTGTCCGGGATCCGAATTGTTCTGTTCGTGCTGATCAGCAAGGTGTCCTGGGTACATTTACCCGGATTACAACCGGAGATATCGGCAAGTTATCCATAGATGACTCAGATGATACGGATGACAGCGATGAGGGGACTGCCGAGGATACGGATGTCGCTTTGCCCTCCGATCACGTATCAGGGGAAAAGACAACGACCGCTCCTGCCCGGCAAAGCCGAATCAGGAAGAGCGCAACCCTGCGTGTAGATGTCAACAGAATTGACCAGATGGTCGGCCTGAGCGGTGACATGGTCATTAATCTGAGCAGTTTTGAGGACTCTATGGATGCCACGTCCGGGACGATGAAAGAACTCGACATGATCCTCCAGCGTCTGAAAAATATCAACTCCAGCTTAGAGGCGGGGTACGAACTGGCCTCGATACCCCATCTCGGCAGTCAGGATGATTTGCGAGCTTCCGGCATTACAGAAGATTTTGATCCGCTGGAGATGGACAGATATTCGGAGTTGAATATTCTGATTCGTTCCCTGAGCGAGGCGGTCAGTGACCTTGATTCCATCATGGCCCAGAATGCCTTGGATAATGTTGCCTGGCAGAAGACTGTTGAACGACAGGGCATGGTACTGAAAGAATTGCAAAACAGAATGATAGGTGTCCGTATGACGCCTCTTTCAACTCTGTCAAGCAGGATGCACCGAACTGTCCGGGAGGCTGAGCGTACAACCGGGCATCCGTCGCGATTAACCATTGACGGTGAATCCATCATGATGGATACCCGTGTCTGGGATGTTATGGCGGACCCGCTTATGCATATTCTCCGTAATGCTGTGGCTCACGGCGGAAGTCTGCCTCAGAAGGCCGGTTGGGAATCTCTCTCCGTCACTATTCAGGCGACTAGAAAGGGGGGGCTGTGTACTCTCCGGGTCAGTGATGACGGAAAAGGACTGGATTACGAGGCAATACGGGTTAAAGGAATGAAGTTGTACCCGAATGACCGGATCAACCTGATGAGCGACAGTGAACTGGCCGAGCTGATCTTCAGGCACGGTTTCTCCAGCACCGGATCAATAACCAATATCGCCGGTCGCGGTGTCGGTATGGATGTTGTTCGCGATGCGATTGACCAGCTGAACGGCTCAATCGAACTTATTTCCGAACGAGGGCGGGGAACGGAATTTATTATGCGTCTGCCGGTGGCTGTTGCTCAGCTGCCGGCTATTCTTGCCCGTTTCGGAACCCGGATTTACGCTATTCCTTTGCACGATGTAGCGAGTGTTGCCAGGGTCGCTCCCGAAGAAAAAACAGGACGAGAATATACCTTTGAGGGAGAGACCGTGCCCCTCCTGCATCCTGCTGAAGTACCCGGATTCGAGACAGGAACGGGGTATATTGAAGAACATCTCGCTGAAGACGATCAAGCCCTCCTTATTGTGCATGCCGGAAGAAAACGGGCTGCTGTCCTCTGTGAGCAGCTTGTCGGCCAGAGGGACATCGTTTTTAAGGATCTGGGGACACATCTGCATAATGTACCCTGTATTTCAGGTGTTACCATTATGGGTAACGGCGACCTGATTCCTATTCTTCAGATGGAGGAACTTCTCCGGAAATGGACTTCCGTGATCAAGAGGCCGGACGAGAGGTTTACTGCTGGGCCTGTTAAAGAACGCGGACCTTTGCGCATTCTTGTTGTTGACGACTCTATCAGTGTGCGAAAAGTGGTTTCCAATTTCATTACTCAGCAGGGGTGGATTCCTGTCGCAGCCCGGAACGGCATTGAGGCTATAGAGAAAATACGTGAAGAAAAACCGGATTTTATTCTGCTTGATGTTGAGATGCCCCGAATGAACGGTTTTGAAGTTTTGCAGACCATGCAGGCCCAGCCTGAGCTGCGTGATATACCGGTTGCCATGCTTACGTCAAGAAGCGCGGACAAGTATCAGGAAAAGGCAAGAGAATTGGGAGCACGGGGCTTTATGACAAAACCCTTCAAGGCTGATGAGGTCATTCGTTTTATTCGTAAGGAGACAGCGGATGAAGAGGTATAACCAATCCGTCTATACCGGCAATCTTACTGATTATAAGAAATGAAAAAAGTTTGTTTGGTAAAAGGGGGAAATTTTGTTTTGGGGATTGAGGCCCGTTACATTCTCTCCCGCCGACACGGGATGTTACCCCATGAAACAGCAGGCAAAGAAAGAGAGATATTTCACCTCGGCTCTCTCCTTGCCCGGAAACATTGTGAACACCCGGAACCCGGCTCGGTTTTTCTTCAGTTGCATAAAGGAGAGAATACCTTTTTTTTACTGGTTGATCAGGTGATTGACGAAATAGAACTGCCTGAGCAAACCACCCGCTTGCCTCCTCCTTCGCCTGAACTTGCTGAACAGTTATGTCCCCAGGTTGCGGTCTGTATGAATCTCGTTGTGCTGCTGTTGGATCCTGCTCAGGTTATTCCTGTTGCCCGACAGCTCGGCCAAGGTATCGGACTCCTTGCCGCAGAGCATTGGTCACAACCTCCTGTCCCTGTTGATTCCGCTGCTCGGCCGCCTGCAAAAGGAACGAAAAATGATTCCGGAGCAGCAGCCCCGAACAGGCGGATCAGGAAGAATAAAAAAAGACCCAAGTCGGTGGATGAGGAAACCTTTAAACGCGTTATGGCCTGGACAATTGCTCAGTTTAAGCAGGGTAAGGTCGGCGCTGAACATCTTGCAGCGGATCAACTCCCCCCGGGACTGGTGCAGCAGGAAGGCGTGAGTGATACGGTTCTCCAGTATCTGATTGATCAGATATCTCTTCGATGTCAGGAAAGTATCACTCCGATTCAACCGGGAGAACAACATGGCGGTTAAGAAAAGAAGTTCTGCCGGGGTAAAGGCGAAAACAGTTTCCGTGTACCTATATGCAGATGAGATTCAGGAGAGAAGACCTGTTTTGCTTTTTACTGCCGGCCAGATTGACGAGGTGTTGACGAAAGCCGAAATTCAAGCGGTGCCCTTTGCGTCAGAGTATCTCCTCGGTCTTTGTGCATGGCGGGAACAGGTGTTGCCGATAATGGACCTTGTTCGATTTTTCGGACTGAGCTCGTCAGGAAAAGACGAGGGGGCACGATACTTGGTTGTACGGACAGTCGATACTCTGTCACCGGGGAGTGCTGAAAATATTCATTCCGAAAAGGTACTTCAGCGTTGTGTCCTCAAAGTTTCGGATCAGATTATCAATGGAGACATCCCCGCAGACTGCGAAGTTATTTATCCAAAACAGGCGGGATTTGCCCCGGTTTTTGTCCGAGGTCTTTTTCGAAGAGAGAAAGAATTATTTATTCTGCCTGATATTGCGGCAATAATACATTCGAACTCCCTGGGCGGTGCGGAATAAAAAATCAGTCGACGACCTGTTTGGAAATATATCTTTATTATATTGTTTACAGTACGCCGTAAACAGAGATCATTAATAATGACCTCCAGCGCCGACGCTTTTTTAAAAAATTTAAAACAAGCAGTTACCTGTTCGACAACTCGTGTCGGGTAATTTTTTCAAAGGAGAAAAAATGGCACAGAAGGCTAAGGAAAAAAAGATATTGAATGTAAAAAAGCTGTTTCGCGGCGGACAGACTATCAGGGGAAAGTTGCTGTTTTGGCTTCTGATTATCTCGCTGGTGCCAATGGCTGTCATCGGCTTTGCCAGCTATAAATACTCGTCTTCTTCGTTGCAGCGTCAGTCCTTTGAACAGTTGGAGACAACCCTGGCCTTCCAGTATCAGGCGTTGCGTCGGTATTTTGATGATCAGGCCAAAAAACTGGAAAATATTTCCGCTAATATGCGAGTCTTCCAGGAAGAGGCCTATACAAAGCTTTCCGCTGTCAGGTCCCTGCAGAAAAAGCAGGTGAAATTCTATTTTAAGATGCGTTTTGAGGATGTAAAGATGTTCGGTGAAAGTCCTCGGCAGCAGCAGGCTTTCAGTGAGCTTCTGAGGCATACGACTGTCGATCCGGGTTCCGAGTTGAATACGGGTGCCGAGTTGAATACAGATGCCGATCCGGGTGCCGAGTTTGTCGAATTCCTGGAAGATTGGCTTGTAAATCGTGATTTTTATTCGCTTACGCTGCTCAGTCAGGACGGAAAGGTTGTTTTTTCCACGGATCGGGAAGTGGAGCAGGGTGCCTCGGTGCAGGAAGGGACATCGGAATGGGAAGCAATGCAGAAAGGTATGCAGGAAACGCGTTTTATAGACTATCGCCTTTCTTCTTTTTCGGAGCTGAAGCATGTCGCTTATTTTTCCACTCCCCTGTTCAGTGCTGATCAATCATCCGGCCTTCTGCTTTTTCGTCTCAAAGACAATGCGTTGGACAATATTATGAAGGATACGACCGGACTGGGTGAAACAGGTGAAACCTACATGGTCGGTACGGACGGTATGTTTCGCTCCAACTCCCGCCATTTTGAGGAACCCACAATTGCCAACCCCTCCTTTCTTGTGGATACTGAAAGCATTGTTTATGCGCTGGCAGGCGAAGACGGAGAGACGATTGTTGTGAATTATCGCGGTGACTATGTTCTTTCCGCCTATACGGCGGTCAGTCTGTACGGGACCACCTGGGTTCTCATGGTTGAAATTGATCAGGGGGAAGCGGTGGTGCCCGAGATGGAAAAAGGGAAGACGGATGTTCTTTCTCAGCTTGCCGAAACGTACAAGTTTTCCGATCTCTATCTTGTTTCTCAGGACGGGTATATTTTCGCCTCTGCCCAGCGGAAGAAGGATTACCTGACCAATATTCTTTCCGGACCTTATTCCGACTCAATGTTCGGCAGATCGGTTCAGGAGGTCTTGAAAACAAAAGAAATGGCAATCAGCGATTACGCATTTTATGAACCGGCAGGAGGAGAAGCGGCCGCCTTCATGGCGGTTCCTGTCATAAACAGAGATGAACTCTCCATGATTGTTGTTCTGCAGATATCCAATGAGCCGATTAATGAAATCATGGGGATTCGGCAGCATTTTGAGAAGGAAGCCGGACATGCCGAAATGGAAGGGCACACCGAGATGGCTAATGTGGACACGTACCTGATCGGGTCGGATAAATTATGGCGTTCAGAGGCGCGGGATGCGCAGCAGTATAAGGTGAAATCCACGCTGTTGAATCCGCAGGCGAAGGTGGATACAGAAGCGGTCAATCAGGCTCTTGCCGGCAAGAGTGACACCAGAATTACGGTGAACAGTCTGGGGGAAAAAGTGTTGGCCTCCTGGGCTCCGGTCCGATATAAGGGGCTCAACTGGGCGGTTATCAGTGAGGTTGCGCAGGAAGAGGTTAATCGTCCTGTTATGCAGCTGCTGCAAATTGTCGGTCTGCTTGCTCTTCTTGCTGCGGTGGCGGTTATTTTCGTCAGTTTACGTGTTGCCGGCGGTGTGACCGAGCAGGTGGATGAGATTATGCAGGGTATTGCCAAGGTTGAAAAAGGTGAATACGGTGAGCAGGTTAAGGTGACCAGTGAGGATGAGCTGGGCCGGATGGCCGGTTCTTTTAATCAGATGACAACAACTATTCAGGATCTAATTGAATCAAGGCAGAAGGAGCATGATGAGCTGCAGGATTCCATTATTCGACTTCTTGAAGAGATTACCGAGCTGGCTGACGGTGACCTGAGTATTCGCGCCACTGTTACAGAAGATGTTATCGGAACCTTGGCCGACTCTTTGAATTTGATGCTTGAGGAGCTGGGAACGGCCTTTGTCAGGATTAAACAGACTGCCGAGCAGGTCGGTTCAACGGCAAACATTCTCAGTGAGTCAACAGGAGAACTGGCGGGTCAGAATAATAATCAGGCAAGCATGATTAATGAGGCGGTACAGGAAATTAATCTGTTGACCGGTGCAATCAGGGAAGCCGCTGATCAGGCGAATCAGTCAGCGAGTTTTTCCAGAGAGTCCAGCCAGGTTGCTGCGGAGGGTGCAAAGGCGGTACGTGAGACCAGTCAGGCTATGGAAGCCATCCGAGGCAATGTCCAGAATACAGCTCGGTCCATTAAGCGCCTCGGTGAGAGTTCACAGGAAATCAGTGATTTTGCCCGGACAATTAACGAAATTTCCGATCGTACCTCTATCCTGGCTCTGAACGCCTCTATTCAGGCGGCGGCAGCCGGTGAAGAGGGACGCGGTTTTGCGGTTGTTGCTGAAGAAATTCAGCGTCTGGCTGAGCGGGCCGCTGTTTCCACCAGACAGATCGAAACATTAATTAAAAATATTCTCGGCGAGATCACCGAGGCCGGTGTCAGCATGGATTCCAGTATTCAGGAGGTGGTTCAGGGTACCACACTGTCCCAGAACGCTCTTGCCAGGCTGGATGAAATCACAAACCGTTCAAATGAGGTTTTTGAACTTATTCAAGGTGTTGCCTCTGCGGCTCAGCAGCAGGCGGATACAACGGCGATCCTGGCGACATCAATGGGCGAGATCGGCAGTATCAGTCTGGAAACCGCTGAAGAGGCTATGGGGGCCTCGGTTTCCATGCAGGAAATGGCGGTTATGGGCAATGACATGTTGCAGGCTGTTGCCACCTTTAAACTTGAGGCGGAAGATCAGGCCGACGATGCACCGGCTGAAGTTGTGGAAGCGGATGTGCATGATGCCTGAGTTTTGTCGGATTGTGTAAATTTCACTCGATAAAAACGATAAAAACGATCATTGACAACTGAAAAGGGGTGAAAGGAATGAAGAAAAACAGATGGAATATTCTATGGGGCTGCTGTCTGTGTATTGCGGTCGTCATGCCCGGACAGAGTTCTGCAGAAACCAGAATCGGTCAATCCTGTGCATTGACAGGCCCTACGGCATTTCTCGGGCAGCAGCTGCACAAGGGGGCAATGGCCTATTTGAATGCACATGCCGGAGATGACATCGAACTGCTGGTCAGAGATGACGGCTATGAGCCGAGTCGCTGTCTTGAGAATACCCAAGCCTTTCTTCAGGACGGTGTTCATACCCTGTTCGGCTATGTGGGTACTCCCACATCAAAGGTTGCTGTTCCTGAGGCAATGAAGAACGAGGTGTTGTTTTTCGCACCCTTGACCGGGGCCGGTTTTTTAAGCGATGTCGAAAAAAACCCCTATGCCTTTTCCGTACGCGCCAGCTATGACACTGAAATTGAAAATATGATGCGGCATTTGAAAGAGGATTTGAGCATCAGCCGGATCGGACTCTTTGTTCAGCGGGATGCCTTCGGCATGGCCGGTGTACATGCCGTTGTCAAGGCGCAGGAAAAAATTAAAGGGATCAATGCAGTTCCTCCCGTCCCGAAACTGCCTGACGATGAAAGCTCTATGGACGAATTGAATGCGTTCTGGAAGAGTGTACCCAATTATCGTCGTAATACGGTTTCCGTCGGAGGGGCGGTTCGCCAGATCAGAGGGCAGGCGGTGGAAGCCGTGATTTTGGTCGGGGCCAGCAGACCCTGCGCCTTGGCCATTAATCAATGGCATAACATGGGATTTAACGTGCCGATGCTGAATATTTCCTTTGTCGGTTCCACGGCCCTGGCCCGTCGTCTGCAAAATACAGATAACGTCTACATCAGTCAGGTCGTGCCCGATCCATGGGATGACACCCTGCCGCTGGTGAAGCAGTATCAGCAGGATATGGGGGCTGTGGAATACGGTTTTGTCAGTCTGGAAGGATATCTCGGTGCCAAGGTCTTTTACCAGGCTCTTTCCGGGGTTGATGGCGAGGTGACGACAGCGGCACTGAAAAATTCCGTTGAGGCGATGTCGAAATTTGATGCGGGCGGAGTGGATGTTTCCTTCGGAAAGGATGACCATCGCGGCATGGATACGGTTTATCTGACTAAGATCGGCAAGTCTGATGATACAATTCAGTTCACTTATGTTGACACCTTATCTCCTGTGGAGAAGTGAGTTCTTTTCTAAGAAGTTTCTGCATCAGATACTTTTAGGGATTCAACACGAAATACCTTACCGTTTATGCCGGATGCCGTAGGGGTGGAACCTGTGCGTTCGCCCTCTTATGCCGGGCAGATACGCGGGTCTTACCTGTATTTTATACTCAGGGCTGTTGCCGATACTCAACCTGTTCCGGTGCCGAGTATACTTCACGATACTAAAAAAACCGACTCCTCCGGGCTCGGTTTTTTGTTTTTTGAAAGAAAGATTTTTTTTAAAAAAGGAATATGAGGAAATGAAAAAGCAAAATTGCTGGGAAGTAAAAAAATGCGGCCGGGAACCGGGAGGGATAAAGGCTGATGAATTCGGTGTCTGTCCTGCCGCTGAAGAGGAGAAGGCTGACGGAATTCATGACGGAGAGAACGGTGGCCGTTGCTGCTGGGTTGTTGCCGGTACCCTATGTAAGGGAGCAAACGCCCAAGGCTCATATGTGGAAAAGTTCAGCGGTGATTGCCAAAAGTGCGATTTTTACAGCATGGTGAAGCGGGAGGAGGAACCGAATTTTAAGATCGGATTATCCATTATAAAGGAAATGCGACAAAGAAAGTGACTGACGTGCTTGCAAATCCGACGGTAACCGGTTATTACTGATTCGGGCTTTGCCGGCTGAATGCGCCGGCAGAGCTTTTTTATTGCGAAGCACGCAAGTATTCGTAGGTGAACAGCGCGTTTCAAAGTCGCACAGACTTCCCCCGAGAAGACGATTTCAGGGTTTCCGCGCACACTTTGCCGCATTCATCAGGTAGCCCTCAACAGGGGGGGCGTCCATTATTACAACGACATCTATTTAAAAATAAAACCTTTTTTTTTTCTTGTATATAAACTTTGAGCACGGTAAAATATATCAGTAAATTTCTGAATTATCCGCCTGCATTTCAATAAAAAAGGAGTCCTCCTATGAAAAAGAAAACTTTCAGCGCCTGTATCATGGCGGCACTATTAACTGCTGGCATTGCAGGCACACAGGCAACGGCAGCTATACTTGCCGAAGGCGATATCTCTGTTTACAAGGGCGGTACCTTGTCCGACACCATGACCGGACAAAATCCTGTGGACGAGGAAGCTTTGCTGGTTTGCAATGGTAAATGCATGATCAAGTCAACCGGAGTTTCAATAATCGGCGCAACAGGAACAGAGCTGGCTGTCAAAAGTGATCAGAAACAATTTAACCTGCTTCTCAAACAAGGGCAGCTTGATTTCATCCTCAGCGGTGCTGTAGGAAAAATGGGCTTTTACACCGCTGACAGGCAATATGCCAGTGCAGATGTTATTTACAATGCAAGCACAGCCTCCCCGGTTCGCGGCTACATGCAGGTCACCTCGGAAGGAAGCACTAAAATCGGTGTCTACGAGGGGCGGTTAGTTTTTAATACTGTTGAAGGCGCTAAAACTATCGACAGTAATAACTACATCCTTCTTGCCCAGGCTGACATGGGAGGAGTGAGTCCGGACGAAATAAGTGGGTCCGCAGATGATGGTGATTGGGAATGCAATAATGATAATACAGGAAGGCTGTGCGATAAAGATACGGTTGATTGGTACTGTAACGATGAAAACATGGGGAAAAAATGTGATGATGACATTGCAGCAGGAGCATCTTGGAGTAATAAAGCCATTATCAGCGGTACTGTTGTTGCAGGTGCTGCCGCTTGGGGTGTTTATGAGTATTTAGATGATGACGATGATCCTGCACCGTCTAACAACGGCAACGGATCGGTTGCAACAACACCTCCTTCTCAAACTCCTGCCGGAACTGCTCCAAATGAGAAAGCCAGCGACAAAGCCGCGCCTCCGGCTTTTCCTGAAGTCAAATACCCCAGTACGAGCATGTAACCCTCCATGCCTCTCATTAAGAAGGTTGTCAGCCCGACGACCTTCTTATATATTTTTCCAGTTCTATCTTTCGCCATATCACTTTGCTTTTTATAAGATAAAATGGCAAATATTGTCTATTCTCAATCCATATTCAACATGATCAAAAAAAAGTTTATCCCGCACCTTCTGTTTGCTCTTGCACTAACGCTCTGCGGATGTGCCAATGAGCAGTTTGAAAGTAATGTTGAACTCGAAGAATTTAGCCAGCAGAATGATCAACTGGCCAGCAGGACTGTTGAGCAAAACATGTTCGATTCGGTGCTCACAGCTCCGCCGGAAGAAGCGGAATCCAAACTGGGGCCGGGTGACCTTATTACTGTCAATGTTCTGGAGTCCGAAGAACTCAACACAGAAACTCGCGTCAGCTCAAGAGGCTACATAAGTCTTCCCATCCTTGATCAGGTAGAAGTGCTTGACTTCACAGCAGCGGAAGCGGAAGAAAAAATTGAGCAGCTTCTTAAAGAAAAATACCTGAAAGATCCTCATGTTTCTGTTTTTGTAAAAGAAAAAATAAGCGATCAAGTAACTCTGGGCGGAGCTTTCACTACGCCGGGCAATTACGATTATGTTTCAGGACGCCGTCTGCTTGATATTATTGCTGTTGCTCAGGGAGTCACTGCGGATGCTGCAGCCATAGCCTATCTGTCCCGAAAGGATCGTAAAACCGGAGGAGTAAAAAATTATATAATTGATCTGGATGCGCTTATAAAACGTGGTGATATGAACTATAATATTGCTATAGCAGGCGGTGATGTCATCTTTGTCCCGGAAGCTGGGAAATGCTTTGTAGATGGTGCAGTAAGAAATCCGGGTACCTATCCTCTGAAAGGAGAAATGACCATCACTGAGGCGATTGTCTTAGCAGGAGGTTTGACAGCTTACGCAGATGACGATAAAATCAAGCTGATTCGTTACTCTGGAGATGGAAAACGTAAAATTATGAGCCTCAGCTTCAGCGAGCTACAAGAAGGGGTTGGTAACAGCATCAAGCTCCAAGATCAAGATGTCGTTTATGCGGAATCAAGTACTTCCGGACTGTTGTCAACAGGACTGGGATTTGATCTCGGTTTCATGGGAACCGGTATTAATTACCGTAATCCATCTGTTGACAGGCGACTGTGAACGACGAACTTAAATTTCAAAAAGCTGCTCAGTATGCTGTACTTTTCCTGCTCGGGACAATCCCTTTTCTTTTCGGAGCAGTGCATCCCATTGTCACAGGAGTATATACCTCCTTCATTATCCTTACATTAGGAGGGTGGTTACTCCTCAACAGTGGGCGTTTAAACAGTCGGCTCATTTCCGCCGGCCATATTCTGCTTTTTTTATTTATTTTTTGGATAATACTCTCTATTCTTCCCATCCCGATGAGCTGGCTCAGCTTACTCTCTCCAGCCCGCGCCTCCTTTTTGCAAACCGCAAATCAACTGGCAGAAACTGATATTCATTATGCGTCATCTGGATATAACAGTAATTCAGTAATACTTACAGCATCCTTTCTTATTGCGTTGTATCTCTATGCACTCAGTCTCACAATTTTACTTAAAGCGGATCGGTCCTTTCTTGAAAAACTCCTTCTCACCTGTATCGGCGTTGGTATACTGGAAGCAGTGTACGGTCTTTTGCAGGCGACAAATTCACACCTCGGAGTACTTTGGTTAAGCGATATCAGGCAATTCAAAGGAATGGCTCGGGGAACCATAATTTACAAAAATCAATATGCCGCTCTTCTGAACATGATTTGGCCTCTTGCTGTCGAGCAGCACTGCTCCGCTTCAAAGCCGTGCCTCAAAAAAAATCCACCTCGCTGAAAAAAAACAACTCGAAAAGAAGGCGTACAAAAAAGCGATCAGCCACAGACTATATAGTCAACCGCCGCCTCCGAGGATTTCAGTTTCTTTTTTTTGCCTCTATCATTATGCTGGCAGTTCTGTTTTCTCAGTCCAGGGGAGGTATTATTTCCATGGTTCTTATACTGTCAATGCTCCTCGTGGCCCTTCCTGCCAGCCCCAAAAATAAACTTCTTCTCTCAGGCTTTTTTGTACTCTTCACCATATCCTATGGTTCTATCATCGGTTTTACTTCTGTACTCGAACGTTTTATGCTTATTCAACAAGGTGGAGAGATCAGGCTCAACATCTGGTTATCCAGTCTCCCTATGCTTCGTGATCATCTACTGGTCGGCACAGGAATCGGCTCATATATTTTACTTTCTTCTGTCTACCTTAAACAATTTCCTGAAAATATTACCTTTGATAGAGCGCATAACGACTATCTTGAATTTGCCATTGAATTGGGCCTGCCTCTTGCTCTCTTCTTTTTCTGCACTCTTAGCGTACTTCTTTTTTTACAAATAAAAAAGCTCTGGCCCTATACAAGGAAAAAGCTCTACAGGCTTCCTTCACCAACTGTGATTTCACTTGTCTCGATCACCGCAATTATCGGCTTTATCATCCATGGTACAGTTGACTTCGGCTGGCGGCTGCCTGCCAATTTGCTGTATTTTACCACCTTGTTTATTCTGCTTCAGTATGGCAGCCAATTTTCCTCACATGGTGCCAAACAACATATTATATCGAAGAGCAGCGGAGAGAATTAAATAAAATTCTTGGTGTAAAAACTGCAAAAGCGGTATCCTGTATAAACCTGCGGCATGCAGTAATTATTACAGCGCACACATAGCTCAGTCTTCACGTAACCAAGAAATTCAAGTAATATTTTCATTCCTTATCAGAAACGATTGAATAACTGTTATGAACCAACCACAGTCAAATGACTCAGAACGACAAATAATTATCGGTCCCGCCGGAGGCCGCCAAAATCTTCCCTCAGTCGACTATCAGGAATCAGTCGCTCCGATGGAGGATGAAGAAATTCATTTACGAGATTATCTTGATGTTCTTATTCGTCGCAAATGGGTTGTATTTCTCTGTCTTCTCTTTGTTTTCTCCGCTACAACGCTGTTTACCCTGACAAGTACCCCTCTGTTTCAAGGTAAAGGCACCCTGAAGGCATCAGCCTCGCAGGGACAGGTAACCAGTTTTGAAGACACCCAGACAAACGTGCTTAAGTCCATGGAGTTCCAGCAGACCCAAGTCAATCTCCTGGAAAGTGAGCAGTTGTCTCTACGTCTCATCGACAAACTTGACCTCTTAAACAATCCGTTTTTTAACAAAGACATCAAGAGCGGGCAAAATGATGACACCTCGTTTGCATCTCTTGTTCAGCTCACCCTCTCTTCCATCCGCAACTTCATTCGCTTCAGCTCGGAAGCGAACGAAAATTTGGATCAGGAAGGAAAAGATCGTCTGCTCACCGATGACGCCGTCAAAAAACTGCAAGATGATCTGAAAATATCTCCGGTGCGCAACAGTGAACTCATCGAACTCAGTTTTGAATCACCGGATCCCCAACTCTCTGCCGCAGTGGTGAATACCGCCATGGAGGAGTTTGTCCAGATGCTCATGGACACAAATATGGAATCCTCCCAAAACGCTGCTCAGTTCCTTGAAAAGGGAATATTGGCAGCCCAGATAAAACTGGAAAAATCTGAAAAAGAACTTAATAATTTCTCGCGTCAAGCAGGTCTGGTTTCCATGGACCCAAAGCTGAATCTGATTATGCGGCAATTGGAAGAACTCAATGATGCCTTGGCTAAGGCCCGCGCTGAACGCATCGGCAAAGAATCGCTCTATCAGCAAGCTATCAGTAAGGAGAACCAAAATCTCCCTCAGATCCTGCAGGACGATCTCATTAAGAGACTTAAGGCAGAATATTCCCTCTTGGCAGGAGAATATGAAGATCTTTCCACAACCTTCAAACCTGCGTATCCCAAGATGCAGCAGCTCCAGGCTAAAATTAATGACATTACGGGACGGCTGCGGGAAGAGAAACTTTTTATTATCGAATCAATAAAAAACGATTACGAAGCAGCACGAAAAAAACAAGAATACTTGGAAGTTAAAGCACTGGAGCAAGAACAAAGGGCTATTGAGCTCAATGACAGAGCCACCCAGTATAAAATACTTCTTCGGGAAAGTGAAAGCAATAAAAACATCTATGAAACCCTCTTGCAACGAGCGAAAGAAATTGAGGCAACAGTAGGCTCAGCTGTCACAAATATTAATATTGTGGATCGTTCCAGAGTTCCTCTGTATCCTTCCAGTCCTAAAGTAGCCCGTAATTTACTTTTAGGTTTGTTGCTGGGGTTGTTTGGTGGTATAGGCCTCGCCTTTTTTCTTGAATATCTTGATGATACCATTAAAAATCCTGAAGAACTGATCGAAAGATTTCATATCCCTGTACTCGGCCTCATCCCTTTTGATAAGGAATGCGTCAATAAGCGTAAGGATATGGCGTTGAAATCATATACAGATCCGCGTTCACCGGTTGCTGAATCAATTCGCACAGCGATCACCTCAATTGATCTCTCCGCAGCTGAGCGCCCCCCCAAGACTATTCTTGTAACCAGCATCCTGCCCGGTGCGGGTAAAAGCTCCCTGTCCACCAACACAGCGCTTTCCTACCTATCCAGCGGAGATAACTGTCTCATCATTGACGTGGATCTGAGAAAGCCCAGCCTTCATCGTGTTTTTGATGCGGAACGGAAAGGAGAAGGCCTTTCCAGCGTTCTCAGTGGAATCAGCACACTGAAAGAGGTTATTCAAAAAACTGATTATAAGGGCTTGGACTATATCTCCAGTGGACCGCTTCCTCCAAACCCTGCTGAACTGGTCGCTTCGAACAGGATGCGTGAATTATTAAAAACTGTCAACGAACATTACAGCCACGTTATCCTTGACGCTCCTCCCTTTCAGGGATTTGCCGAAATCCTGGTGCTTGCTAATATGGTGGACGGTCTTATCCTTATTACTGTTGAAGGAGATACTCCCCGTGACGGGGTGAAACATTTCCGACGCTCTGTTTTAAATGTTAACGGTAAAATTCTTGGTACTATCGTTAATAAGACTGGGCTGCAAAAGGGCTACGGAGCATACAGCAAGTACAGTTATTACGCATACCATTACGATTATAACTATGGCGATTCCGGTAATAACGGGTAACTCTTTTTCTCGCGTGGAGAGATCTCCCGCTGACCCATTTTCCAATTACTTGCAGTATCCACTAGAAATCAATCATGCTTAATTATAACCTCCCTTCTCCCAGAGAGCCGGGGAGGACTCCTTGTTTATGCGGCCTTACACCCTATTGCGCTTTTTTCTTTTTTTCGGATTACTTGCACTGACGCTCTATCAGTTGCGGGTTGCTATCGTTGCGCAAACCGCATACAGCAATATTGCTGCAAACAAAGCTATCAAAGAATACCAGAGCGAGCCACGTCTCTTGGTTGAGTATAGTAAAGAAGATATTCTTCAAGGAGATCTTGAAAACGCGAGGAGATGGCTCCAGAAAGCCTTACGAGCCAATCCAGTCTATATACCGGCTTGGCTTACCTTGGCTGAGCTGGAAAACGACAGCGGAAACAGCACTCGCTCTCTTGAAATACTTGAATACCTTGACCGCTTGATGCAGGGCGTTCTTCGTTGGCGCTGGGAAAAGGCGATGTTGGCTTACCTTCTGGGGAGAGAGGATATTCTCAAAGCTGATCTTTCCTGGCTTCTGCAACAAGAAAATCTCAGCGGGCAAACAAGAAAAAAAGTACTTAACTTTGCTTTTACTCTCTGGCCGGAACCGACTGAACTCGTGAGAGAAATGGGAAAGGAAAACTCTGTTCCGCTCTTTCTCCATGCACTGCGAGCAAAAGAGTTTGATACTGCGGACTTTCTCTGGGAAGGAGTTGATCACACCCAACTTGATGCAAATGAAATCCTTCGATATATCAATTTGCTTAGAGATAATCAAAAAATTGATAAGGCGGCATTACTTTGGCGAGAGTACTATCCGTATGATAATCTCCTGTATAACGGAAACTTCTCTCTTACCCTCGTCAAAGGCGGATTCGGCTGGCGCATTTGGCAGAACGAAGAGTTTGAGTTTGAGGTGCAAAATCAGGGTGAGAAAAAAACAGCCCTGCATATTCGATTTAATGGAGAAACAAATATTCATTTTCGTCATGTATGGCAACTCATCCCGCTCTCAGCAGGGCAACCCTTTATACTCACCGGCGAGCTGCGGAGCAAGGGGATGACAACTGATCAGCGTCCCTTTATTGAGATAGCTGGACGAGATTGTACCCTGCAATCCGCGACAGAGATGGTCGAGTCGGATCAGGAATGGACCTCGTTCTCGCTGAATTTTACAGTTCCTGAAGAATGTCAAGAAGGTGTTTTGGTTCGCCTTCGCCGCCGACCCAGCAAAAAGATCGACAGCCTCATCAGCGGCGACCTTTGGGTTACCAACCTCTCACTAGAGAACGCACCTCCTCCTACGCTCCAATAATGCAGGCCGAACAACTTCTTGTCCAAAAAATCGCCTCACGTCCTTCCACTGAGGAACTCATTTTTTTTATTGCTGAAGACGATGCAATAAATTCAGCCTGCTCAGAGCTGCAAAAAAAAATAGCCGGTAATAACAAAAAAGAGCTGAAAGAGATTCATGCCCTTTGTCAGAGATATCACATATCCCTTGTCCACCTCACTCGTGAACTCAATCATATCCAAAACATTTTCGCCCCCCGGGAAACCGTCAGTGATGATCATAAAATTCTCGGTCTTCATGCCGGGGCCAATATTACCGAGGTAAAGCAGTCCTATAGAAAACTCAGCATCAAATATCACCCTGATACCTCCGACAAAAACGATACAGCCAAGTTCATTGAAATTACCAAGGCCTACCAACGCATTATAAACAGCGCTGATAAGAAGGAGAACAGTGCCACTTCTTCCCCATCAGCTTGGAGATACCGAAAAAATACTCCCCCGCCGCGTCAGCAGCGGAAAAAGAAATACCTCTATTTCTTTTCGTTAATTACCGGGGCTGTCGTGCTTATTATCGTGGGCATTTCGATTCACTATCAAAAACGTGCTATGCTGAAGAATATCAGTAAGATTTCCCACACGTCCTCTCCCGCAAAACCACAGGCGGAAAAAGCTCCTGTTGCCATCAAGGACCAATCAACGGGGATCCATGTACCGGAATCAAGCAAAACCGATGTTCAACCTCAAGTCATAGAACAGAAAAAACTAACTCTCCCTACGAGAAAAATATCAGAACAGTCATCGCAGCAAATTTTTCAGGATGAAGTAGCGTTTGTCCCGCGCATGCCTAAAAGCATAAGTCATGTTGAACCTCCTGCCCCTGATATGCAAATCGAGGCTGAAATCGAAAATGTGAACACATCGATTTCCTCTTCTGACGGCCGCTTCGATAGTGAAAAGTCGTCCACACAAAAATCTGACCTGATGGACACCAAATCCATCATACGTGCGGAAGAGCATAACGATTTTTTTTCAGCTATTCTCGAACAGGAAAAAACTGCCGAAGAAAAAATAAAGGCCATTGTTCCGGCAGCAGTACAGCAAATCTCAAAGCAGAAAGAAACCGGCTCGGTTTTTTCCGAGGCACATTATCACAAGGCTATTGTCGTTAAATCAAAGAAAAAAAAGATTCGTAAAGAAAAATTACCCGCAGCAAATGCTGAACAAACCACACCAGGCATTTCGACACAGCAATCTCTCCGCAAATTTGTTCAAAGCTATACAGCGGCCTATATGAGCAGGGATATACAAAAATTCGCTTTATTCTTTACTGCCGAGGCGCAGGAAAACGGAAAACCCTTTTCTAAAATACGTCAGAAGTACAAGCAGCTTTTCAATGCAACTCAATCCATAGATTACAGTATTGATCTGCTGGATACAGATATACAGGGAGAAAAAGGGGCTAGTCTGACGGGAAGATTCAAGGTTCAACTGATCTATAGTCCGAATAAAATCAAGTCGAGCACCGGGACAATCACTTTCTTCCTTGTCAAAGTGAAAAAAAATTATCGGATTAAAGCACTCACCTACCATCTTGATCCCAAGTGGTAGCTAGAAAACGGGTACACTACAACAAACGTCTGATGATGTGAACAGAATCGTCAGATACACTCGTGTATACCATCCTGATCCTCAGGTGCTCAGCTATTTTCTTGACGAAGTCATCCTCATCATCACAATAAACGACTTCCCCTTGCAGGGTAAAACGATATTCATCTCTGACATGATCCAGACAGGTAATCACAAGGCATTTATCAGAATCGGCGGCAATTAGGCGGTCTCGCTGCATTGCATATTCCAGTAAAGAAAGATCAAGCAGACTCCGTCTGAAGTCTCCCTGAAAACGATTGCGGACATTGGTCTCCAAGGGGTTTTTCTTGATATTATGGGGAAGGTTTTCATAAGACAGAGGGCCCAGTCCGTGCCGAGTCTGATAGGCCCTTGTAATCAGATATATTTCCGGCGCATGACCTATGCACAGGGAGAGAATATTTTTTGTTCCGGTATCGGAACGAGTGACATAGGGGAAAAAACCATAATGCTGATCAAGCAGAAGTCCCTGAGAGCCCTCATAGATATAATCGCTGAACGGCCCTCCTTGTGGTTGTGGCAGCCCTCTGCACATTCGAACCCAAGGTGATCCGGTAATAACAGAGCAGCATTGCAGGAAGTCCTCCAATACGACATCTGCATACTCTTTATAAAACTCTTTGATCAGCTCAAGGCGGGTTTCCAATACCCAGGGATAAAAAAGATCGGCAAAGGTCAGGGAGTAGAAATGTTCCTCCCTGTTGATCGTAGCACCAACACCGACGCCGCAGCTCCCGTGGGGATGGTGTTGCTGATTATAACGGATATCATAAGGGGTTGTAACCGGGCATTCCGCATCAATATAGAGCAACGGCTCCACTCCTTTTTCAAGGAGGACATCAAGCTCATTAACGATTCCTACAGGGTCAATCGTGCAGAATCGTGCAAAATAGCTCGGGGCTCCCTGCAAGGTGCCTGATCCGAAATTGGAAAACACATGGCGGATACCGTTATGGACGACTGTGTGCCCGGCCTGCTGCCCTCCGGAAAAACGGATAACCAAGGGCCGTTCGGCATTTCGGCAAAGGTAGTCGGTAAACAGCCCTTTTCCCTCATCGCCGAACCCAGCCCCTATGACAGCTTTATGCTGCATGAAAAATTAATACCTTCCGTAATAAGGAAATGCGAATTGTAGTCTGAAGATTTCCAGTATAAAAAATCCTTTTAAAGGATAATTTCGGTCTTGGAAACCGAAGAAGTACCGGTGGCAGCCGAGCCTCCATGTGTGCCATCCGCGTGGGTAACCTCAGCGATAATTTCCGGCAGAACCGTGGAAACCTCTTCATGGCTCTCCAGAACAATCAGGTGATCGCCCAAAAGCTGTTTCCAGCCGTCCATTGTTTCCTGCATGCTTCCGGCATAGGTCTGTTTTATATGCAGATGATAAACATGGTAGGATTCTCTGGCCTTGTCAAGCAAGGCTGCGGCATGATAAGATGACTGCCCCTCCCCCATAATAAGCCTGAGGTCATTGGCCGGAATATCAGGCAGGGTCGGCTCATCGCCGATGGTGAAAAGAAACCCCTTTTTCTTTCTTTTTTCAAAACAGTCAATCGAGGTATGAAAAGCGGCAAAATACCAGGCCAGCAGATAGCTTTCACCTGTATTTCCCCCTCCCCCTCCTTCAAGATAAACATTGGTCAGCCATTTATCCAGCAGGTCGTCGCTGGATTCAAACTGCCCGACCTGCAAGGGGCTTCGGTCATACTCATGGTCACCGATAGCGAGAAACATGAGCTGTGGGTCCTTTGTACCGCTCTGGATAATCCTGCCCATAATTTTCGGCAGCCCCTCCCTGACCAAATGATGAGGAATGGAGCCCATTGAGCCGGTCACATCCAGCCCCAGAATAATAGCCACGGATTCGGGATGTTCCTCTGAATCTCTGGCTTCCCGGAACTTGATGCCGTGCGGGTTCATAGCCCGGTTGATTTCCCGTTGCGAAAAAATTTCCTGAATAGAACGCGAGGAATATCCTTCGGCCTGAGATCGTGCGGCTCGATTATCGAGCGAGTAACTCCCCATTCCCATGTTTACTTCCCTCCGAACAGATATTCATAACGCTGTCGAGCAATCTCAAGCGTTATCTCGGTATTCCGAATTTTGATGCCCAGATCAATATCCTTG